>NZ_JAVRCL010000018.1:67977-117865 GCF_034530775.1 Nostoc sp. DedSLP04
CAGGAATATCGCCACCAACGCCCCATTGTCTAGTAACTGCTACACCTGTAGAACTATTAATCACATACCAAGTGCCATTACTCGGTCGCCAGACTGCATAATCAGTTCTACCATCATTATCATAATCGCCAGGAACGGGAATATCGCCACCTACACCCCATTGTCTAGTAACTTCAGCTTGTGCTTTAAAATTTACAATTCCAAGAAGCAATGGAACAGTTAAAGCAACCGTTAATAATTTGCAACCAATCTTCATGAGAACATCCTCCTTATAATCAAATTTAAATTCGACATTTAAAGAAAGGTTCTAAATTTCATGTATTGTGATGATTAAACCCGAAATTGCAATTCTTATATAATTTTTTTCAACATAAATATAGCACTATACAGGTAAGATTCATTACAAGATTTGTTGAGATATATTCTTATTTTTAACGTAAAATCAAGCTATATTAAATCTCAAAAAATAAAAAAAATCCCTGCAATAATTGAAGAAAACTAATTATTAAAGAAAATCATTTTCAAAAGATGAATAATGATTAGATGATCGCATCAAAAAACTGGCAACAGAAAGAACATTCTGTCGCCAATTTTTAAGCGCCTGTGACTCTAAATTGTTGTCTGGTTTCAGGCAAATTTACTTGCTGCTGCAAACCGCTTGTTAATCTCATCCCAATTAACCACGTTCCACCAAGCATCTAAATAATCAGCGCGGCGATTCTGGTAATTGAGATAATATGCATGTTCCCATACATCGTTACCCAGGATGGGATATTTACCTGCACTTAAGGGAGTATCTTGGTTAGCTGTAGTTGTTACTTCCAACTTGCCACCTTTGTTACGCACTAGCCAAACCCAACCACTACCAAAACGGCCAGCACCAGCTTCATTAAACTGTTTTTTGAAAGCTGCAAAAGAACCAAAATTTTGATTAATTGCGGAGGCGATATTTCCTGTTGGTTCTCCCCCACCTTTTGGCTTCATAATTTGCCAGAACATTGAGTGGTTCACATGACCGCCGCCATTATTACGTACTGTTTTGCGAATATCTTGTGGTACACTGTCAAGTTTTTGCAACAGTTCTTCAACAGTTTTACCTTTGAGTTCTGGATGTTTTTCTAAAGCTGCATTCAGGTTTTTCACATAAGTTGCGTGATGTTTATCGTGGTGAAATTGCATCGTTTTGGCATCGATGTGCGGTTCCAGTGCTTCGTAGGCGTAAGGTAAAGGTGGTAGTTGGATAGTACCTGGTTTATTTGGTGTTGTATTTGCTATTGTGTTTGGTGTTGTTTCAGGAATTGCAGTGTTTCTCTCAGGAGATTTCTCTGCCAATGCACAAGCATCTAATGCAAAAGCACCGGCACCTGATGTTAGTAAAAACAAGAAATGGCGTCGATTAATAGTCATATAAGTTTTTGCAGCTAGTCCATGAAGTCTCTATTGCAGTTTTTATTTTCTTAGATTCTGGCTACAAAAAATTGTTAATTGTGATTATTTATGGCAGTTTAAGAAACTATTTACAAGACTTGTAATATTAAGTACTAACATTCAAAACGTTATGTATTTTTACTTAAACTATCTTTTTGCAACTAATCATAGGTTCGCACCCAACCACCAAAAAACAAACTCTATCGTCACAAGAGACGCTACGGGGTGTTAAGGGAATTGTGGGGTATTGGGTAGTTAATCGAGGTCGTCAGGCATTTCACCCACATTATACTTTCTTCTTATTTTTTTCCTCGCTTAAAATCAAATATAGGCTGATCAAGTCCTGGGGGTAAGTGTAAATGAAACATATACTTATCTATGTTAGTAGGATCGGACGGGTCAACAGTACGCTTAGTCCCGTATCCCCATACACGTTTTATGTATTTACCGAAGAATGCTCGCGATCCTTCCCATCCGGTTCCGATATTCCTTTTCTCATTATCAAATTCATCGAGCGTTGCTCCTTTCGTGAGCAGGGTGACAATTATATGTATTTGACTATTTTCTTTAGTAATAGGTTTAAGTTCCTCCTTATATTTAGGAGCAACATCGGCGTATTTATCAACATTTTTAGTTGTCATTTTATTAATTCTTAGTTGTTTGGTGTTTTGTATTTTTGGTGAAATGTCGGGAAATACCTGTTTATCAATAACGTACTGAAAAAATTTGTTCAACAGTTAGATTTAAATCTGGAAATGTTGGAGACTTTATACGGTCGTCTCCTCTAAACTGTTTACCACGATATTCACCCTCATCACTTAAAGAGTAAATTGTGATTGTTGGTTGTTTGGGGTCGCCTATCAATTCCTTGCTACCCAAAGCAGCATAATCCACAATCCAATATTCTTGAATACCCATTTCTTCATAGTCAGCAAACTTTTTATGATAATCATCTCTCCAGTTAGTACTGACCACTTCAATCACTAATGGAATTGAAGCTGGTTTACTAAGGATAGATTGTTTCTCCCATAATGGTTCATTACCCAAGTTAGAAAAATTCATTAATAAAACATCAGGATAGTACCCTGACATTTTATTATCTGGCTTCACTGTTGCGGTTTTAGGTATACCGTAATTAAGTTTAAGACGAAGACACTCATACCCTAACATCATTGTTAACAATGCTACTATTTGCTCGTGTTTGCCTGATGGTGGCGGCATTTGAATAATATCTCCATCGTGTAATTCATAACGAATGTTTTCCGGTTGTGTTTCTAAAAACTCTAAATATTCATCAAATGTAAATAGTTTTTGTAGTGATTGAATCATTATTTCATCCTGATTATGGATATAAACACTTCACACTGCTGTAACCTGAAAATTAACAGTTAACGGGGTGTAGCGGCCAAAGGTGAAAGTAAATCGACATGGGCCAGCCAAGGTTCTTACTCAGCAAGAGATACAGCAAATTTTCGCTATTGGGTTAACAAATGACCGCGATCGCACGACGCAGGGGCAAAGTCAGAGTTATGGTCAAAAATTGGATTAACGGCGGTGTGATGATGATTCTGGATGCGATCGCTAACCTATCCCTCGCCACGAATTACAACGATTGCCCCTACACTTCGTCACAGCGATCGCGCACAAAACAATTATATTTTACACTCCGAAGCGCTTATAGTATTCTGTCCCCAGTTTTGGGATCAAATACAAACAAGTGATTTAAATCAAGTTGTAGAGAAAGGCGATCGCCTGGACGAAGACGCACATCAGAGCCTACCTGAATATTCAGCATCACCGCCGAACCGGGTAAACCAGCACGAATCAAAGTTTCTCTTCCCAAAGGTTCCACAACTTTAACTTCAACCGATAATAATCCTGAGTTTTGAGTACTGTGTTCTGAGTCAGTATCAGTGTTTATTTTTATATGCTCTGGACGAATTCCCAAATCAAAACTGTGTCCTTGACGCGACTGTAATTTTCCTTTCACAACTGCTGGGATTGCTAATAACTGTCCGCTCACATCGAAACCATTATTTTGATAGATTGCAGGCAAAATATTCATTGGCGGACTGCCTAAAAAATTTGCCACCATCTGATTAGCAGGATTTGCATAAATCGTTTGGGGATCGCCAATTTGTTGAATTCGTCCGCGATTTAGCACGACAATTTTATCGGCCAAAGTCATCGCTTCAACTTGATCGTGAGTGACATAAATAGTTGTAATCCCTAATTCTTGATGTAGTTGTTTCAATTCTGCCCTGGTATCATCGCGCAATTGGGCATCTAAATTAGATAAAGGTTCATCAAGTAAAAACACTTGGGGTTCGCGAGCGATCGCTCTCCCTAATGCTACCCTTTGTTGCTGTCCGCCTGAAAGTTGTTTGGGTTTACGATCTAGCAAGTGATCCAGAGAAAGCGATCGCGCTACATTCATCACTCGTTCTTGAATGATTTTTCGGTCAACTTTCCGCATTTGCAAGCCAAAGGCGATGTTTTGGGCCACACTCATGTGAGGATAGAGAGCGTAGTTTTGGAACACCATCGCCACATCCCGTTGTCTGGCTGGAATATTATTTACCAAGCGATCGCCAATATAAAGTTTGCCAGATGTAGCGGTTTCTAAACCGGCGATCGTTCGTAAAATTGTAGACTTACCACAACCCGATGGCCCAACTAAAACCCAAAACTCGCCATCAGGAATTTCAAAGGTAATGTCCTCAATAGCAGTGACATTATTGAATCTACGTTTAATATCTTCTAGACGAACGTTTGCCATTATCTGATGAAAGTTAATAGTTAGGAGTTAGGAGTTAGGAGTTAGGAATTTTAAGTTTTGAGTTTAGAGTTTTGAGTTTTAAATTAAAAACCTCTTTAACTCATAACTAATAATTTTTAACTCATAACTGCATCCAAGCTGGGTGAGAGAGTAAAGAAGCAAATACTCGTACTCCCCGGAGTTGATTAGAGAGGGGTAAGTGACCTTTAGGCGCACTCAAATCCCAGGTAAACTCGTTAGGGTATCGCGTCCAGTTATTACCTGCTTTCCAGCCAATTTTTGGCCAGAAATTCTCCCAATTTTTACCCAAACTTAACCAAATTTCTCGCTGCACTGAAAAACCAAATTTACCTTCCGAGTGGACTAACCAGAGGTTGTTAATGGTTTGCAAGTCAACAGCCGAGATATTTTCTACCTCAGTAAAGTACAACCATTTTCGTTGTACAGCCGTTGGCCCTGATAGTTCGCACATTTTTTCGATGGTGACGCGATCGGCTGCTTGGAAATCTTGAGCAGCTAGTAGCTGTTGCAAAGAATTGTAGTTAATCCCGCACTCTGATTTTAGAGGTACAATTCCTTCAGGAAAACAGGAGCGCAAAAATTCTTTGGCTTGAGGTGCATCAGAACTGTAAAGGACTTGGTAAGCTTTGCCATCAATCCAAGTCGCTGGGTTCTCACGTCGTTTCAGTAAAAATTCCATCAACACGTCTAATCCCTCATTACCCAACTCAGCTAATTGTGGGATTATCTGCTGTTGGACTTTTTCAGACCCAGCGATTAACGGTTGTCGGAGGGAGTCGATGTCATTTGCAGGGCCTGATAAAATCATTGGGTCTGTCATGCCATTCTTGTGTTAACGGTCAGTGAAAGAGCGGTAAGCTATCGGGTATTCTTTAAAGTGAAGTACTGATAGCGAAAAGTAGTTTACTATTTTTGATCGTACAAAATTGCGATCGCTTCACTGAATCCCACACTTAATCCCCAAATAATGTACAAGGGGAATAGGGGGAAAATCTTTGCCTTATGGCTTGGTAACAAAAGACATAGCAAAATATACAAGCCTGCCACATAAGGTTTTTTTGAATAGCAGCGTATCGATTAGGAGTGTGTGAACGATGTACGAAAAGATTACCCCCCCCGCAGCCGGAGCAAAAATCACCTTCAAAAATGGTGAACCAATCGTACCGGACAATCCAATTATCCCCTTTATTCGTGGCGATGGTACAGGTATAGACATCTGGCCTGCTACCCAAAAAGTGTTAGATGCGGCGGTAGCCAAAGCATATAAGGGTCAGCGTCAAATTAGCTGGTTCAAGGTTTACGCTGGAGATGAAGCTTGCGATTTATACGGAACTTATCAGTATTTACCTCAAGACACTTTGACGGCAATTGAAGAATATGGTGTAGCTATTAAAGGGCCTTTGACTACTCCTGTTGGGGGAGGAATTCGTTCTTTAAATGTAGCGTTGCGGCAAATTTTTGACTTGTATGCCTGCGTGCGTCCTTGCCGTTATTATGCAGGTACGCCCTCACCCCATAAAAATCCCGAAAAGCTGGATGTAATTGTTTATCGGGAGAATACGGAAGATATTTATTTAGGCATTGAGTGGCGACAAGGTAGCGAAATCGGCGATCGCTTAATTAAAATTCTCAATGAAGAACTGATCCCCGCCACCCCAGAACACGGGAAAAAACGTATTCCTCTGGATTCTGGTATTGGCATCAAACCCATCAGCAAAACTGGTTCTCAGCGTCTAGTCAGACGTGCCATCAAACACGCTTTGCTATTGCCCAAACACAAGCAACAAGTGACTTTGGTGCATAAGGGCAACATTATGAAGTACACCGAAGGCGCTTTCCGCGATTGGGGTTATGAACTAGCAACCAGCGAATTTCGCCAAGAAACTGTTACCGAACGAGAATCTTGGATTTTGAGTAACAAGGAGAAAAATCCGAATATTTCCTTGGAAGAAAACGCCCGCGAGATCGATCCTGGGTTTGATAGTCTCACTGAAGAGAAGAAAGCGCAAATTGTCAAGGAAGTTGAAACTGTTCTTAACTCAATTTGGGCAACTCACGGCGATGGCAAATGGAAAGAGAAAGTTTTGGTGAATGACCGGATTGCTGACAGTATTTTCCAACAAATCCAAACCAGACCAGATGAGTATTCGATTTTGGCGACGATGAACTTAAACGGCGATTACTTGTCTGATGCCGCCGCCGCCATTGTTGGGGGATTGGGAATGGGGCCAGGGGCAAATATTGGTGATTCTAGTGCCATATTTGAAGCTACCCACGGCACTGCACCCAAACACGCCGGCTTAGATCGGATTAATCCTGGTTCAGTGATTTTGTCTGGTGTGATGATGCTGGAATTTTTGGGTTGGCAAGAAGCCGCAGACCTAATTAAGAAAGGTTTAAGCGATGCGATCGCCAGTAGTCAAGTAACCTACGATTTAGCCCGGTTGCTAGAACCACCTGTTGAACCCTTAAAATGTTCTGAATTTGCCGAGGCAATTATTCAACATTTTGGTTAATTCTATTAGGGCTAAGTCGAATTACCCCACCCTAACCCTCCCCTTGTAAAGGGGAGGGAACTGGATCTCTTGTTTCCCGCCTTCTAAAACGGAGAGAACTGGATTTCTTGTTTCCCGCCTTCTAAAGCGGAGAGAACTGGATCTCTTGTTTCCCGCCTTCTAAAACGGAGAGAACTGGATCTCTTGTTTCCCCCCTTTGCAAGGGGGGATTAAGGGGGGTAATTTAACTTGTGCATACAACCCTAGCTTTTTTAAGAGTGGTTAGGGGAGATCGACAAATATTTAATACTCCTCAGACATCCTCTAATAAATCAACCATTTTAAAAAAGCGAAATGGCATTTTATTTGCAAAAAACACCAAAATCAAAAAGCAAACTGGGGTTTGAGTAAGTCAAATGGCATTTTGAGAAAGTCAAAGCTTCGTTTGCTTGCGGAAAACACCAAAATGACTAAGCAAAAGCTTCTTTTGAGAAAGTAAAAGCTTCTTTTACTTGCGGAAAACACCAAAATGAGTAAGCAAACTGGGGTTTGAGTAAGTCAAAGCTTATTTTGAGAAAGTAATTGCGGATTTTACTTATTGAATTTAGTCCAAATATGAAGTTTAGATAAAATTATTGAAAAAATTGCTGATAAATTTTGATTCGTCAGATTTTAAAGTAGGCAAAAACAAAGTCCCCGGCTTTTCTAAAAAGTCGGAGATTTTTTTGGGGCAATCCCTTATAAAGTTTTCCTTATTCGGATTTAGAGTTATCGAGAACTCGGCGTAAGTTCTCCATTAATTCGGATTTAACCCAATCGGTACTTGCTTTACCTGTGATTTTGCTAATTTATCAGGTGCGATCGCTCCATTCTCTGTAATGATGGCTGTAATCAACTCAGCCGGGGTGACATCAAAAGCTGGGTTGTAAAAATCTACACCCGCAGGTGTGAGAATGGTATCGCCAACTTGATAGATTTCTGTTGGTTCGCGTTCTTCAATGGGAATTTGGCTGCCATCAGCTAATTCAAAATCAACGGTGGAAAGGGGTGCAGCGACAAAGAAGGGGATATTATGTGCTTTAGCTGCGATCGCCACACTATATGTACCAATTTTATTAGCAGTGTCACCATTAGCAGCAATGCGATCGGCACCCACAACTACAGCATGAATCAAACCCTGTTTCATGCAATGGGCTGCCATATTATCAGTAATTAATGTAACTGGAATACCTTCTTGCACGCATTCCCAAGTGGTGAGTTTTGCCCCTTGCAAGCGAGGACGAGTTTCATCGGCAAATAAACGTTCTAAACGTCCTTCCCTCCAAGCGGAACGCACAACACCTAAAGCAGTGCCATAACCAGCTGTAGCTAATGCCCCAGCGTTGCAGTGGGTAAGCAACCTTAGCTTTCCTGGAGTATTGGGCAAGACTGCTAAACCATTGTCGCCGATCGCCTGACAGGTTTGTAAATCTTCAGCGTTGATTGCTTGGGCTGTTTGGAAAAGGGTTTGCTTAATCTCTTCTACTGTTCCCAGCGTTTCGTAGGCGGCTTTTAGCATCCGACTGATTGCCCAAAATAAATTTACCGCCGTTGGACGAGTAGAACGCAACAACTGGGCTACTTTATCTAAGTGTTGCAAAAATTCGGTGCGATCGCTTGTTTTAATTTCCCTTGCACCAAGATACATTCCATAAGCCGCAGCTACACCAATTGCAGGCGCACCTCGCACAATCATAGTTTTAATCGCCCGCGCCATATCTTCACTGCGGTGAATTTCCACAAATGTATATTCATTGGGTAAGCGAGTTTGGTCAATTAGTGACACTGAGTCGTTGTGCCAAATAACGGGATAAACCTGGTTTGTGGAAGGTGTCATAGAAAAAGGTCGTTAGTAAAGGGT
Source organism: Nostoc sp. DedSLP04 (assembly GCF_034530775.1). Classification (NCBI taxonomy): domain Bacteria; kingdom Bacillati; phylum Cyanobacteriota; class Cyanophyceae; order Nostocales; family Nostocaceae; genus Nostoc; species Nostoc sp. DedSLP04. Next base: position 76,601 of record NZ_JAVRCL010000018.1, read on the forward strand.
CAATATTTTTTACTTTAATGCACCCTGATGATTTCATTCTTAAACTGATTAAACGTTCTGAGTATGCATTTAAAAGCTTTGAAAATTTTAGAGTCAGATGCTCTGATGAAATTGGTATTTTATTTATTAGTTTGGTATATAGCGTTTCCCGACCTGCTGAGGTACTGAGTAAATCACTAATAAAATTAGGTAAGTCTCTGCGTACCTTTGCGTTTGACTCTGCGCTCCTCTGCGTTTAAAAACATTATTTCTGTACCTCACGTAACTAGGAATTGCGATAGTCAAATCCTAAATAATCAAAAAAATAGAGCAGTTGCACTGTAATACAACTGCTCTAAAAATTACTGAGATAGATATTTACTCTACCTATCCACAGACCCCATAATTACGTCAACACTACCGAGAATCACCACAATATCTGCAACCTTCATCCCGCGTAGTAAATGTGGCACAATCTGGAGATTGTTGAAATCTGCGGCGCGAATCTTCCATCGTGCAGGGAAGACATTATCATCGCCAACCAAATAAATTCCCAATTCACCTTTACCACTTTCTACACGGGCGTAGATTTCACCCTTGGGCATCTTGAAAGTGGGGGAAACTTTTTTACCGATGAATTGGTAATCAAAAGCGTCCCACTCAGATTTTTTCCCTGCGGCTAAACGCTTGGCTTCCAGATTTTCGTAAGGGCCGCCAGGAAGTCCTTTAATTGCTTGGCGAATAATCTTCACAGATTCGCGCATTTCCCGCATCCGCACTACATAACGGGCAAAGCAATCACCGGCAGTTTCCCACTGCACATCCCAGTCGAAATCGTCGTAACATTCGTAATGGTCAACTTTCCGCAAATCCCATTGCACGCCAGAAGCGCGTAACATTGGGCCAGAAAGTCCCCAGTTAATTGCTTCTTCTCGCGTTATAGTACCAATACCCTCAACACGTCGCCGGAAGATGGGGTTATCGGTTACTAAACGTTCGTACTCATCAACTTTGGGTAATAAGTAGTCGCAGAATTCCAGACATTTATCTACCCAACCGTAAGGTAAATCAGCCGCTACTCCACCAACGCGGAAGTAGTTGTTATTTACCATCCGATAACCTGTGGCTGCTTCCCACAAATCATAAATCATCTCCCGTTCGCGGAACTGGTAAAAGAAGGGAGTTTGAGCGCCTACGTCAGCGAGGAAGGGGCCAAACCATAGCAAGTGGTTAGCGATACGGTTCAACTCCAGCATAATGACGCGGATGTAGCTAGCGCGTTTGGGAACAGCGACACCTGCAAGTTTTTCTGGGGCGTTAACAGTGACAGCTTCGTTGAACATTCCCGCCGCGTAGTCCCAGCGACTAACGTAGGGGACGTACATTACATTAGTGCGGTTCTCGGCAATTTTTTCCATTCCTCGGTGCAAATAGCCGATGACTGGTTCACAGTCAACAACATCCTCGCCATCCAGAGTCATGATTAGCCGCAGAACCCCGTGCATTGAGGGGTGGTGTGGCCCCATGTTTAGCACCATTGGTTCAGTGCGGGTTTCTAGTCTGGTCATAGATTTTGTGTTCTCCCGTTGTGTTCGTGTAGCGTGCTGAAGGCAAATTTTAAATTGAACCGCTAAGATGCCAACCAGAATGTTTTAGTTTGTTGCACTTCTTCAACTATTATATGGAAGCTCGATATCCACTTAATTGAGGCATCGGATTTTTTTCACCTCATCGTGCTGGGACAAGGGGACAATGCCCAAACCCACTTGCCCTGAGCAAAGCCGAAAGGATGCCCCACGACTTCTGAGTTTTTACGTAAGTCATAGAGATATTGTGTCAGCTATATTACAGTTTTATAGCGCTGATACATATTTATGACTTTCAATCAAGAGCGTTTTGATAAGCTAATTCAGAAGTTAGAAGTTTTTGCTAATAAACAACCGCGTCTTTATAAATTGCACGTTGCTTTTTTGGCTACTTTGGGCTACGCATATATATTTTTGGTTTTAGGTGTAACGTTGACTTTGTTAGTAAGTATTATCTTTGGGATACTTAATGCTCATTCAATTTCTAAATTATCTTTGACAGGTCTTCTGTTTTTGCTGACGTTAGCATTCGTATTAGTGCGATCGCTTTGGATTTCTTTTCCCCCACCAACAGGTTTACCACTACAATCCAAAGATGTACCCAATCTCTATTCTTTAATTAACGAAATCTCATCGAAGCTAAAAGCTCCACGGTTTCACCACATCCTGCTGACCAACGATTTTAATGCAGGGGTTGTCCAAATACCACGCTTAGGTTTGCTGGGATGGCAGCAAAATTACTTAATTGTGGGTCTACCATTGATGCTAGCACTACCGCCCGAACAATTTCGTGCTATCTTAGCCCATGAACTGGGACATTTATCAGGAAATCACAGCCACTTTAGTGGTTGGATTTATCGCCAACGCGAAACTTGGTATCGCATTCTTAAGGGACTCCAACAAAGTGGACACGATCTATCATTGTTAATTTTTCAACTGTTTTTGATATGGTACATTCCATTTTTTAATGCCTATTCTTTTGTGTTAGCACGAATGGATGAATATGAAGCAGATAGATGTGCTGTTGATTTAACAGGAGAACAAAATATTGCTAAAGCTTTGATAAATTTTCATGTCAAATCTAGATTTTTAGAAAGATATTTTTGGTCTAGTATTTATAAACAATCACAAACAGAGATTGAACCACCAATAATGACTTATATGGATATGAGGCAGGCTTTAAGCCAGAGACTTAATCAGGAAATTACAAGTGCTTATTTAAGTGAAGCTTTAACGGAAAAAACCAACAATGCTGATACTCACCCTTGTCTGACAGATAGATTAAAAGCCTTGGGATATATCGCCGATACTCAGCAGGAATTAGCTATATTTGCACCAATTGAAATTAGTGCTGCCCAAAAATTTTTAGGCGATACATTAGAAATTTTTATTGATTATTTTAGTCTAAATTGGCGAGTAAATATAGCAACACCTTGGCGACAAAAACATGCTGAGTTTCAAGAATTGATAGCTACATTAAAAGATTTAAATTACAAATCGCAAAAACAACAGCTAACTTTAAAAGAAGCTATTCAGCGAGCATTTTTGACATTGAAAATTGAGGGCGAAGAAGCTGTTATACCTCTATTACAAGAAATTCTTCATCGTGATGCTTACCATGCATCAGCTAATTATTTACTAGGTGAAATATTATTAAAAAAACAAGATGCAACTGGAATAGAATGCATTGAGAAGGCAATAGAGCAAGACTCAAATATAGTTATAGTAGGTTGTCAGATAATTTGCGATTTTCTGAAAAACCAAGGTAAAAACAAGGAGGCGAAGTCTTATCAAGAACGTGCAGAAAATTATCACCAATTAATTTTACAAGCACAGCAAGAGCGCTCTAAATTGAAAAGAGATGATAAATTTTACTCTCATAATATTTCAGATATAGAGGTAAATAAGCTTCGTCAGCAGTTATCTCATTACCCGCAGATAATAACTGCTTATTTAGTTCAAAAGAATCTGCAATATTTTCCTGAAAAACCACTTTATGTTCTAGCTGTGAAGCGTGGATTTAGTTTTTGGGAAGGTAGTCGTATTTATGAAACCGATAACTCTAAAATTGTTCAGGGCTTATTAAAGGAAAATGAATTGCCCGATAATGTATTCATTTTTATTTTAAATAGCAATTTAAGTATGGAGAAAAAATTAAAACGCATATCAAATTCGATGATTTACCAGAAAAAAGGTAAAAAATAGCACCACAGATTTTTGAGGCTCAACATCCAAGGCTGACGGAAGGTGTGGAATTTATGATATTTTCCTTTTGTGTATTTGTGGTTTAAAAACTATTTTTCAGCTATAAACCCACAAAGACACAAAGAAAAGAATACATAATTAAAGTTCATCTGTGGTTTTTTGCCTAAGTCTCATGAATCGTCAGCTAGCTATTGAAGAACCGATATTTTCCCATCTACCAGTTTTACCGCAGGAAACGATCGCAGGTCTAGCGGTATCTCCAGGAGGTCATTATCTTGATACGACGGTAGGCGGTGGTGGTCATAGTCGCCTAATCTTAGAAGCTGCGGCGGATGTGCGGGTAACGGCAATTGACCAAGATGAGGATGCTTTAGCAGCAGCAAGGAAAGAATTATCAGAGTTTGGCGATCGCATACAATTTATTCATCGCAATTTTGCCGACTACGAATTTCCCCCTAATACTTTCAATGGTATTCTCGCCGATTTGGGGGTAAGTTCTTACCATTTAGACCAAGCAGAAAGGGGTTTCAGCTTTCGCCAAGCTGCGAATTTGGATATGCGAATGGATCGAGGGCGATCGCTAACTGCTGCTGATGTAATTAATAATTGGGATGAAGCAGAATTAGCTGATATTTTCTTTAAGTACGGTGAGGAGAGATTATCGCGGCGCATTGCGAGACGCATTGTAGAACGCCGACCGTTGCACACGACTACAGAATTAGCTGATGCGATCGCTTCTTCAGTTCCTCCCAAATACCGTTATGGGAGAATTCATCCGGCTACCCGTGTTTTTCAAGCTTTGCGAATTGTCGTCAACGATGAGTTAAAATCCCTAGAAACCTTTTTAGATAAAGCCCCAAATGCCCTTGTCCCTGGCGGTAGAATTGCGATTATCAGTTTCCACAGTTTAGAAGACCGTCCGGTAAAGCATGGTTTGAGAAATTCACCTTTGTTAAAAGTCTTGACAAAAAAGCCAATTATTGCGCAAGAAGAGGAAATTAGTCAGAATCCGCGATCGCGATCGGCCAAACTGAGGATAGCCCAAAAGCTGCTGTGACTACAACGCAGCGTTAAAATACTCCATCTCAACGATCTGCTAATGTAGCGTTGTTGAAGAGTTAAAAAATAATAAATGGAAATTAGTAATCTGTTTACAGCAGGTGGCGTAGTCATGTGGCCTCTGCTGGCGTTCTCTTTGTTAGGGGTGGCGCTGATTATCGAACGTATCATCTTTTGGGTAAAGATAAATAATCGGCAAAACAAGGTGGTGCGAGAGGTGCTACACCTTTATCGCCTTGATAATGTCGTTAGTGCTTTAGATAAATTGCACAAAAATACTGATTTACCCCTGGCTCGAATTTTTTTAGCAGCTTTAGAATTAGAAGAGCCGACACCAGACGAATTTCGTTTGGCATTAGAAAGTGAAGCACAAGCCGAAATCCCGTTGCTCAAGCGCTCCCAAAATATTTTTGAGACAATTATTGGTCTTGCGCCTTTGTTAGGACTTCTCGGCACTGTATTGGGATTAATTAACTCTTTTGCTTCTCTGAATATCGGAGATGTGGGAGGTAGTAAAACAACAGGTGTGACAGCTGGAATTAGTGAAGCTTTAGTATCTACAGCATCAGGGTTGGTAGTGGCAATCTTTACACTATTATTTGCCAATACCTTCCGAGGACTCTACCAGCGCCAGATTGCTTGGATTCAAGAATATGGCGGACAGTTAGAATTACTCTACCGTCGTCGCTACGAAAGAGGAGATAAATCATATCCGCCAAATAAATGAAGCAAAACTGGGTAATTGTAAATTAGCAATCAGTAATTGGGATTAATTCACTATTTGTTACTGAATTTTGCTCTAAAAGTTTTGACTCTAATAGTATTCTAAAATGACGAATAGCTTTGTTCGCTACAGTTATTGAGGAAATATTCCATGACTATTTGGGTAAATGAGCAAATCGATCCGTCTGGGATGATTCATGCCTGTATTGCCACTCGTAATGAATCTCAAGCCAACGATTGCCATGATTCATTTCAGAATAATTTGACTGAGAGGCAAAAGGCAGCAGGTTGGGTGGCACGATTGCGGACAGTCGATTCTTGGGATGAAGTGCCGGTGAATTCTTTAAAACTCAATTAATTGAGTTTTAAAGAAATTAGGCTGCATAGCTGAAGTATTTTCTGGCAGACATAATTACTTTTGTTATTTTCTGCTTACTTCAACCTGCTTTGCTTTTTTGGGATTTCGAGCGAACATATTTCATCTACGTAGGCGTAGCCCGCACTTCGGCAAGCTCAGTGACCACCATAGGCATCGCTTGTCTAACACACGCTGCATTTCTGCTAATACCTACAGCGATCGCAGCAACTTCTATGAAAACAGGTTAATAAAGGATAAAGTTCGGATTAAATTTCTCACATTATTATTAACTGCTTCCAAAAAAAGTAACATATTATGGAAAAATAATGATATTTCTTAACTTTTAAGAGGTATCATCTATACCGTAGATTAAATTAAAAAATTTGTATAAGCCCAATCAATTTAGTGAACTATCCCAAAGTTTACACTCCGGAGCAAGTCTGTCCCATTAATTTAGTTGGCGAAACAGGACAAGCGGTTCAAATTTCAATTCATGCTCCCAGCCAATATATCTGTGCCAACTGCGAACGGATATTACCAGATTGGAAACGGCAGCCATTTTTACGAGTAGTGATTGTATTACAACAATCGCGTTATCAATTAGTCGAAAAGACACTAGAAGTAGAGTCAGAGAAAGAACGCTTACGAGAAAAGTTTATGAGATTTGGCTGTGATTTAGCATTTAATCTGCGCGATCGCGGCTATTTAACTGACCTGATTGACCCTCGTACAGGCTATCCTTTACTTTCCCATCCCGGAGCGATTCCTCACGATGACACAGCAGTTGTCAAAGCTTTGCTCAACTATCCAGTGATTAAAAATCAATGCCGTGTGTTAGTTCATCCCGATTGGGGTGCAGCAGTTTATCCTAGCATTTTGATATCAGAAGCTCCCCCAATTTTGATCGAATGGGTTACAAAAGGCGTAGCATCCATGCATGGGTGGAAAGAAATTAATTATTAGTCATTAGTCACTTGTACTGAGCGTAGTCGAAGTATTGGTCATGTTTTTCTAAGAAGCTAGGATAGTCAAAGCGATAGTGCGGCTTTTTACTTCTCTCTCATAAGTAGATGCTACGAAGTCAAATCGGGAAGAATGGTTTTTGGTTCCTGTTTGGGTAACATCTCAGGTTGATCGGCAGGTATTTCAAATTGATGATAATTTTACCCACTACTGTCAGACTACATTTTTAGCCTGTAGCGAAGAGAATGGTAGGTACTTTAGCAGCATCTGCGGGAATTATATAACTATAACTATCGGGAAAAATCCTGTTCCCAACTTTCTGTATATAAGTAGATGGGTGAGGAAATTTATAAGTATGGCTGTTGCGATCGCAAAGCGTCTCTCGTTAGGACTGCGCGAAATGTTTGCGTAGTGTCTCGTAGAGATGCAATCGCAGGGGTTTCAACCTTTTTATATCTCGTTAGATAGTTAGATTTATTTGTGCTTACCTACCTTAGAAACCAAGTTGATTTTGAGCAAACTGAAATACTTGTTTTCTAGTTATGCTCAACCACAATTCCTATAAATACAAAATTTCCCATAGCTAATATATGAAAATATTAATTCAACACCGTCATTACGACAATGAAATTAGTGGAGTTTTAACTTATATTTATTCTATTATTCCTGAGTTGGAAGCTAGATTAATTGAGGTTAAAACTATTTCTACTAGACAAGATAATATCACTAAATGGTTTAGTTATATTGCTTGGGCAGATATAGTACACATGAATTCTAACGATTTATTGTTTACTTTGTTATGTAAAACTTTGCAAAAAAAGATAATTATTAAATACCATTATTCTCTTTATCAATCTACTCATACTAGTTATGAGCAGATGAACTTGACACAACGTTTAAAAGCTGAATTTAAACACACATTGCCAAAAGCTAATTATCCATTAAAGTGGAAATTACACACTTTTATCAAATGGGCACGCCTAAGCACCCGACTTTATACTGCTTTCTTAGCCGATTATCATACAGCTTGTAGTAACTTTTTAGGAGAATCTTCTGCTTTTCCTTGGTCAGTTGATACTTTATATAATCCGATCGAAATCAAGTCGGAAACCCAGCTTAAAACTTTAGAAAATTTATCTCAACCATATAATTTTATTTTTGTCGGTAGATTAGCTACAGACAAAGGTGTAGATATTTTATTAAAAGCAGTGCGGATTTTACAAGATGAAAATAAAGAATTTAAAATTACTATTATTGGCGATGGCGAACAATCTCAGCAATTAAAACAGCTAACGTCTGATTTAGGGATTGCCAACAAAGTTAATTTTTTAGGTAAAGTTCCTCAAAAAGAAGTGCTTCTAAAAGTTCAAGATGCTTTGGCTTTAATTGCTCCATCTCGTTGGCAAGATCCGGCACCTTACGTAGTGCAAGAAGCCTCTAGCGTTCAAACCTGCTCGATTGTCTCAAAAATGGGAGGATTGTCAGAAGTAGGAGGGCCGCACAGCCTATTTTTTGAAAATGAAGATGCAGAAGAATTAGCCAAATGTATGCGATATTGCCTAGATAATCCAGATGAAGCAATTAATCGGGGTTTTCAGTCCAGCCAATACGTTGCACAAAAGTTTTCAGCAGCGCGTGCTGTTAATAGACTACTGGAAATTTGTAGCCAACTTACTCCTAAAGCATTGGTAACAAAATCTGATGCATAATTGCCATTACAGGTTTGCTGTCCTGCAACAGGCTGATTGGAAGCTCTACCAATAGTACATAAGCCCTTCCTTATGGCCCAGAAAAGACAGCTTGTTCTACATCATCCCGACTAAGAGAATACTTGAATGAGCGTTGGATATCTTGTCCATTTTCCCCAGATTGAAGATATCGCACTACAATCTGCTCAACATCGAGCCATAATTCAGCTTGCCAATTAGGTCGCTGTACACGCCAGCAATGCCTTTGTGTTTCATCTTGTTGACAGCCTTGGTCTTTTAGCCACTGCTCAATTTGTGGTAGAGGATGATTATATAAAGGAGTATCAGAGGGAAGAAGAGCCATAGGAATTTTTGATTTTGGATTAGGGAATTGTTTAATTTTTAATTATCGGATGGGCAATTAGTTGCGATATATAGCTAATTTGCTGTTGTACAGATGTATTTGGTTGCAGCAAATGGGAATGGATCGCAGCCTCGCCACGAGTTAAGCCAATGGCAACTGCTAATAACAGACAACCTACAAATGTTAACACCAGCATAAATAAAGCAAATATTTCGCCAGATGATAAGGGGCGATCGCTCGCATCGAGGTAAGCTGATTTTGACCAGTCATGAGAATGCGAGACGGGATGATTCAAATCAGGGGGTGGTTGAATCACTCCAAAGCGGGAATAGCCAATTTTCAAATCGTAGCTTAATCGGCGTTCTGGATGGCTCAGGGTCGCGTAAGCTTCGTTGATTTGCTGAAATTTGGGAGTGGCGATCGCAGTCGGCAAGTCTGTAGTATCAGGATGATAGCGTTTGCTCAGTTGCCGATAAGCACGACGAATGTCAATTACCGATGCCCAGGGATGCAGTCCTAGCAGAGAGTAATAAGTTGGTTCGCTGCTTTGTGGCATTGCCCCGTTTTGATTCACATCTGTTTGAGTCACTTTGCTCAAAGATATTTTTTATATTTTAAATCCTTTGTGAATTTCAGAAGACACAGCAGGTCTAGCATTTGATAAGATTGCTTAATAAAGCATTTAATTAGATGCGATGCAAATCAAAATTAATCTCGAAAATATTCAAACTCTTACCGACTTTAAGCGCAATGCCAAAGATTACGTAGATAGAATCAAGGCCACAAAGTCCCCACTTGTACTAACGGTGAATGGGAAAGCTGAGGTTGTGGTGCATGAAGCGCAAGCATTTCAACAGATGATAGATGAACTTCAACGCCTTGAAGAAGAACTGCAAAAACTCAAGTTAGAAGCATTACGCAGCCAATTTGCGAATATTAAAGCACGAGGACAGCAAAATTTGGCTAACAGCGATTCTGTGTGAGTCGATTTCGTATTTATACTCAATAAGTGCAAGATATTGAGCTAACGGATTAAATCAGCACGGGGTTTAAAGGTTTCAATTTGCCGTAACTTTTCGTAAAGTTCCCGTTCTTCTTGACTAATATTTTTCGGTGTAACTATTTGAATTTCTACTAATTGATCGCCACGTTTTCCGTCATCATTAGGATAACCTTTATTACCTAGTCGAAATTTTTGACCAGACCTAACTCCAGGAGGGGTGGTCATTTTCACAGGGCCATCAAGAGTAGGTGCTTCTACCTGTCCTCCTAAAACTGCCTCGCTGGGAGTAACGGGTACTTGGCAGACAATATTTAAACCTTCTAGCTTAAATAATGGATGAGGTTCAACGGTAATTTTTAAGTATAGATCGCCACCACCAACGCCTTGGTTCCGCAAACGGATGGTTTGACCTGTTACCATACCTGGAGGCATATTAACTTCTAGCGATCGCCCATCTTCCAAACGAATGCGTTCATTACCACCTTGATAAGCTTTTTCTAGTGGAAGCGTTAATCTGGCTTCTATATCTCGGCGGGTGGTGCGAGGTGGGGGATTAACTGTGTAGGCAACTTTTGTTCTGGGGGAACGGAATGGATCGCTATTATTGCCATTACTGGAGTTATTTGCCGCACTCTTATTTTTGACACCAATAACTTGATTAATAAAGCTTTCAAAGTCGGAGAATTGGCTGGGATCTACGTCTTGATTGCCGTTGCGATCGCTAGCGCCACTCTGCCAAGTTTTAGCCTTTGGCGTTTGTTTATTACCTGCAAAGCCTTTTTGCTTCCAGTAGCGGCTAAACTGGTCGTACTGCGATCGCTTGGCTGGATCGGAAAGAACTTCATAAGCCTCGCCAATATCCTTAAATTTTTCCTCAGATTCTTTGTTACCCGGATTAAGATCGGGGTGATATTGCCTTGCTAACCGCCGATAAACCTTTTTAATTTCCTCACCGGAGGCATCTTTAGATACTCCTAAAATTTCATAGTAATCGCGAAAGTTCGGCAAATTTTGCATAGTTCAGTTATTTAAATTTTAGATTTTAGATGAATTAAAAGTGAGGAGTTAGGAGTTAGGAGTTAGGAGTTAGGAGTTATGAGTTGAAATATTTATTTTTAACTCCTGTACAGACGCGATTAATCGCGTCTCTACTCCTAACTTTTCTTATAACCAATCATTGTCTTCTTCATCATCCCAGTTATCTTGGTAGCTGGGGCGGGATTTGCGTGGAGGACGGCTTTCATAAGCGGAAGAACGATTATCGCGGCTATAATCTCTGTCATAGTCTCTGCCATAATCTTTACTGTATGAGTCGCGTTCTCGATATGTATCTCTGGGAAATTCGCGTTCTCGTTCTTTATCACCGCCGATAAAGATGTCACGGATAGTCCCAAACAAGTCATCGTCTTCATCTTCAGCATAAGTCTGGCGGACTTCCCGATTTAGCTCGTAGAGAGCATCTTGTAAGTCGGCGTAGGCTTGATCGATACCGCGATCGCTATTTTCCTGAAGACTCTCTTTCAGTTGTCGGCAAATATTATCAATTCTTTGGCGGCGGTTGCGGGCAAACTGCATACCAAATTCCAGCGCTACTTCTCTCAGTTGTCGTTCTGCTTGGAAAATCAATGCCTCAGAACGAGTCCGCTTTTCTATTCTTTCTTTACGTTCGCGATCGACATCGGCGTATTTTTGAGCGTCTTGAATCATCCGATTCACTTCTGACTCGTTCAAGGTGGAAGCGCCTTGAATGGTGATACTCTGCTCTCGCCCTGTGGTTCTATCTAAGGCTGTTACCTGTAAAATACCATTAGCATCAATATCAAATGACACCTGAACTTGGGGAATTCCTCGTGGTGCGGGTGGGATGCCGTAGAGCTTGAACCGTCCTAAAGACTTGTTGGTTGCTGCCATTTCCCGTTCGCCCTGGACTACGTGAATTTCCACAGTATTTTGGTTATTTTCAGACGTGGAAAAAATATCAGAACGACGTACTGGGATAGTGGTGTTGCGGGGGATAAGTTTTTTCATCACGCCGCCGATGGTTTCCAATCCCAAAGAGAGGGGTGTGACATCCAAAAGCAGCACATCTTTGAGTTCGCCTGCAAGAATACCTGCTTGAATTGCTGCACCCACTCCCACGACTTCATCAGGGTTAACGTTTTCGTTCGGTTCTGTACCAATCAAGTCCCGTACAAGCTGCTTTACCATTGGCATTCGTGTAGAACCGCCAACTAACACAACTTCTTCAATGTCTCTAGGTGAAAGTCCGGCATCTTTGAGAGCGCGTTTCACTGGTGTTCGCAATCTTCCCACCAAATCACCACACAAACCTTCAAACTGGGAACGAGTTAAACGAGTTTCGAGATGTTTAGGGCCATCTGCCGTGGCAGTGATGAAGGGTAAATTAATCTCGGTGACGCTAACAGCAGAAAGCTCAATTTTGGCTTTTTCCGCCGCTTCCATCAGACGTTGTAAAGCTTGGCGATCGCGTCTTAAGTCTACCTCTTCTGTTTCCAGAAATTGCTCTGCTAACCAATCTACGATTATTTTGTCAAAGTCGTTACCACCAAGTTGCGTATCGCCACTGGTAGCTTTGACTTCAAATATCCCATCGCCTACTTCTAAAATCGACACATCAAAAGTGCCACCACCCAAGTCAAAGACTAAAATAGTTTCCGTGTCACCCCGATCTAATCCATAAGCTAAAGATGCCGCAGTCGGTTCATTGAGAATCCGCAACACTTCTAAACCAGCAATTCTGCCAGCATCGCGGGTTGCCTGCCGTTGAGAATCATTAAAATAGGCGGGTACTGTAATCACTGCCCCTGTGACTGGTTCACCCAAATAGCGACTAGCATCGTCTGCCAATTTCTTCAGCACCATTGCCGAAATTTCTTCTGGGGCAAAATCTTTATTCAGACGAGGACAGGCAATTTTAATATTACCTACTTCGTCTTTGCGGATGGTGTAGGGTACACGCTTGGAATCTGCATTAAGTTCGCCATACTTCCGCCCAATGAAACGTTTAACTGCAAAAAAGGTATTTTGAGGATTGAGGACGGTTTGTCGCCGTGCCATTTGCCCAACCACCCTTTCACCTTCTTTGCTGAAGCCAACTACGGAGGGGGTTGTTCGCATTCCTTCTGCATTGGCAATCACCACCGGCTTGCCACCCTCCATAACGGCGACTACTGAGTTGGTTGTACCCAAGTCGATGCCGACTACCTTGCCCATGCGTTACTCTTCTCCTAAAGTGTCTTATATATTTATTATGATTGGGCGGAACTACCTCTAGCTTTGTGCTACAAGATAAAAACACCTCAATGTATAATACCGATCATTAAGGCAGTAAGCTAAGAAGTGCAGCTAGAGGAGATAGTTGCAAGACTAGGATAGCATTGAGATGGTTGGTGTGCCCAAGCAGCCTCAATTCTTGATATCCCCCTACTTCTGTTTAAGTTCTCTGCAAATTGGTAAGTTAAACTTAACAACGCTTGCTCTGCTTTTTTGAGTGCCTAAAAATTCTCATATTATTGCTACTACTTAAAAGATTTGAATTTAACACAGCGATTACAGACTTCCCTGAGTGAGATAGCGCGAGAACGCGATCCTTACATGGCAACGGCTGGGCATTTTTTTGTCCAAGAATATATCCGCCAGCAATTTTCTCAATGGGGGAGTGTGGAAATCCACACCTTTGAAGTCAGAGGTAAAACTTGTAATAACTTGATATTAAATTTACCATCCCAAGCTAAAGGGCAAAAAAAGGATTTACTACCAATTTTAATTGGCGCTCATTATGATGGCGTTCCGGGAACAGTTGCGGCTGATGATAATGCTACAGGTGTCGCGGTGTTGCTGGAATTAGCGAGAAAATTTGCTGCCGAACCTGTGAAATATCCCTTAAGACTGGTTGCTTTCGATATGGAAGAATACGGCTTACTGGGTAGTGCTGACTATGCAGCCCTGTTGCATCAAGAAAAGCAACAGCTACGCTTAATGATCTCCCTAGAAATGCTGGGCTATAAAGATTCTACACCTGGTTCCCAAAGTTACCCCCCTCCTCTGGAACGCTTCTACCCAGATACAGGTGATTTTATTGCTTTAATTGGCAACTTGCGGACATTGCCTGACTTAATTGGGATGAGCCGTAATATTCGCAAAGCTGGCGTATCTAGTCAATGGCTACCCGTGCCGAATCGAGGTTTAATAGTTCCCCAAACCAGACTTAGCGATCATGCACCTTTTTGGGATTTGGGTTATCCGGCAATGATGGTGACAGATACGGCATTCTTGCGAAATCCACATTATCACAAAGCTAGTGATGCGATCGCTACTTTGGATTTAGATTTTCTGACTCGTGTATGTGAAGGTTTAGAAATTTCGATTCGGCGGTTGTGAAAGCGTGAGTCTTGCATTTTTCACCTCACTTACTTGTTACAAACTGCTATATATTCTTTTTTATTAATCAATATCTTCAACTTTTTTCAATTAGTTATACTATCTTGTTGATGCGATCGGGCATTAGGAGTCAAAGTAATTAAATCGTCAATATTACGCTTCATTGTCTCGCAAATTGCATCTAATGGTAAATCATTAGCGTCATAACCAAAGGGATTTTCTATCTCTAAGCCAATGGCTTCGATGCCAAACACAGTGAACCCAACCAAAGCAGAAATTAAACCTGTCCACCAACCGAGCTTCTCAACTATTTGAAATGGTAGCAGAAAACAATATAATATTAGCAATTGCTTCAAATGAAGGGCATAAGCAAGCGGCATAGGCGTTTTCAAAATACGTTCGCAAGCACCTAAATTATCCACAAGATTATTCAATAATTCTTGCATTGATGTTAGCTGGTAGCTATTAAGGCAATTACGATTATACTGTTCCTGTAAATAATCTCCTATCCAAAAGGCAACCTCTATAGGGGGATTATTCATAATCTTCAGTTTTATATACTTAGTAGATGGCATTAAATCTTCTAACTCGCTATTGACAGTTTCTCCTCGCAAATGTAATTTAGTTGTTACTGCAAAAGCCGCCAATAAGTTTAATGCCGTAATTTTCTTGTCTTTATCTTCTGGTAAAATTTCATCAACTGATACCCAAATTTGCCTTGCTAAATTTCGGGTGTTATTTACTATAGATCCCCAGCATTTTCTTCCTTCCCAAAATCGCTCATAAGCAGTATTTGTCCGAAAGACAAGTAACAAACCTAAAACAATACTAGGAATCACATTTGCTAAGATTGGCTGGGATACAGGTTTTTCAAAATGGTGAAGCAGAGAAATTAAAAATCCGAAAGCTCCACACCATAAAATATGTTTGAAAATTGCTTTCGTGACTGAACCTTTAGGTTGTAGTGCTGTGCGTAACAATTTGATTTTTTCGGCTATCATGTAGTCACCCTAATAAAATATTTATTGAACCGATACACTCAATATTTATTAGCTTAAAAATAATTATAAAAGTAGCATATTTAATAAAGAAATACTTCCAAAAATATTTTTGCTAAGAAAATATACTGGCGACAATGTATTCTAGCTTTTGCGATCCAATATTAACTCTGGTTAAAATCAGGATTTACACAGAGAGTTTTTTGATCGTCAATTAGATAGACATTATATAAAAGTCAAAAGCGATACATAAGCAGTAATTGTAAATAAATGTAAATATTTTTCTGTGGCTGCATAAACTCCACATTTTATCCCGATAAATCTATGGAAGAAAAGGTATACTCCTATCGTTAATGTTCATACAACATTAGTCGGTATTATGTACCTTAGTAAATCAAAAAGTTCTAGCCTGTAAAAATCCTGCCCTGTAGATTAAACATCTAGACATAACTTATTGGGTTATGTCTTTTTTGTTGTCGTTAGTCTCAAAACGTTGAATTTCAATCAAATAACCATCAGGATCGCGGAAAAAGCAATGGTAAATCTTGTACTTTTTATTTAGTGTCGGTGGCTTTTCAAATTCAACGCCACGTTTTTTGAGATATTCAAACCATTCATCCACCTGCTGTGTTACTAGGGTAAAAATAACACTTGATTGCTTTTCGGTTGGAGGACTTAATTTTTCACTTGCTTGACATAATCCTAAGTATCCAGAACCAATAACAGTATAAATTCGGCAGGTTCCTTGGTCAAGCCATAACTCCAAACCTAGCTTTTGTTCGTAGAATTCTGTAGATACATTGAGGTTATGGGTAGAAAAGAAGGTAACTTGTTGGTCGATTTGCGGATGAGTAGACATAAAACACATTTGAGTATATACCCTAACGACATCGGGCGATCGCAGATGTAAAAATTGATTGATGTTAGAAACCTGTTACTGCTCCAGAATGCTTAAGTGCATCTGGAGTTTTTTTTGAAAAAAGCCATAAAAATTTTCCCAATCATCCTGATATGGCAAAACATAGCTGAATAAGGATGCATACTGAATTATCTATATTTAACATGGGCATCACTTATTGATGTACCCCTTCTATCAAACAACTCTCGCAAAACAGCCTCAGCTTATCTGGGGCTGTTTTGCGTTACTTCCAATAGAGAAGGGTGTAATGAGAATCCTCAAACACTTTTATCTGTATTTGAGTGTATACCCTGATGACGTAGGTTTATCTCAAGGTGAAAATTTGGTATAGGTAAATGCGTATCTTTCCTGGCTCCAGATTTGTCACAAACATTTCTGGAGTTTTTCCATTACTGAAGTTTGAAATTAGCAATCTAATCTAAACTCTAATGAATATTTTATTTTGATTATGAACACGTATGTACTACTAATTAACGATTAAACTGTGCCAGTTGCGTAAGTCTTGTGGAATTAATACTATTTAGGTATTAATTATATATGTATGAAGTTGGATGTAATTAAGAAAAAAATTAAGAAATCAAATTTATCTAATCACTCAAAAGCTTTACCAGTAAAGGTTTAAAGTAGGTACGACCGTGAAAGGTGATTGCGTGGTCGAAGTCAGCGCAATCACCCTTAGTTTACATATACCATAACTTCAAATGAGTAACCTCAATTTCTATTTTTTCAGTTAGTTGGTGGAGAAAGTACAACCAATCTTTCAAATTCGAGCAATTGTCGCTGTTCGTTGGTTAGAAAAATGTACCCAGTGATATAATTCTGTCCATTATAAAGTGGGTAAAATCTGCTGCCATTAGGCACAGTTTTATCAACTATTTGTAGAATTAAACTAAATAGCCTGCGATCATCGACAAAATCATCTTTAAACTCAAGCTTTGTACTATATATTTTGCCATTAACTTTAAAAGAAACTTCAGCAGCTTGGTTATTTTGCCATTCAAATAAAATATCAGTTGGAGCAAAATTCCCTCGTGAAAATTTTGCAAATTTATGGATAAGCCGCTTATAACTATCTTCTCTAGAAGTGGCTTCCAAATCAATACTAGGAACAAAAGTATCAAAGACTTGCAATAATTGATAGTAGTTAGTAATATAACTTTGTCTAATATTATCTTTACTTACATTTATTTGTTGAGGTGTTAAGTGATTTAATAATCCAATTTTACCTAAAATTACAATAACTTCTTCTATCCGGTCTGTTGTTAATTCTTTCTCTTGTTCGTTAAGACTATTTAGATTAAAAATATATGATTTCTCTAAAAATAATTTAAATTGCTTGTTTGTAAGTGCGATAAATCCAAAAGTGTTACTATTTTCTAGCGCTGATAAACCTATTAGTTCGTCACTAACAACTCCTATATCATAAAGTCGATACGACGAACCCATATCCCGCAGTATTTTATTAAATAAGAAAAAAAATTCTCTTCTATCAGCGATAGGTATAGAAAATTCGTTTTTGATAACTGGATATAAATTATATTGATATTTTCTCCCATTGGTATATATTGAAAATATCATTGGAGCATCAATCGAAAAACTATCAATTTTAATGTTTGCTATGCCTGATTGATGCAGCATACTAACAATGCATTGATAAATTGTTGGTAAGTACTCATATAATTTTTTAGAGTAATCTTTGAGGTCAAAAATTACTGCATTATTAAAGTACTTAAATAACTGAATATTACTAGTAATATTTTCTGCTTGGATATTTTGTATTAGTTTGGTATAACCATCAGCAGACAATATACTATTAGAACGCAAGGTTTTAAGGTGAGGTTCTAAATCCTTCCGTTGTAAATTCTCATAAACCCTCATTTGATTTTCAGCTTGCTGAAATAAATCGATATCCATTTTGATATAACTAGCTTTAACCTCTGTTTCTAGTCGTTGATAAACACGTTCGGTAATAACTCCCGACTGTTTGAGATCATGCAACAGTTGGAGTAGTTCTAAGCGCATTTCCTCAGTCAACTCAGTGAGGGGTTCAAATACAATAGCAACTCTAAATAACTTAGGAAAATCAGGGCTAAGTCGGCGCTTTCTTGCCTCCTGTGCAAGTTCATCGAGCAACATCGAACGGCTAGGTATTTCACCTTCTGTCATTGAAAACTGTATCTGCTGGTACGTTTCTTCCGACATTAAGTTTAAGTTACGAAGGTTACGTGCTATGTCTGATATAGACACCATATTTTTAGAATTAGCATTATGAGATTGGGCAATTAGCTGATTAAGTGGAAATACTGTAAAAATAATTATTAATAAAACACTAAGCAACTGCTTAATAAACCACAATACTAAATAATTTTTTTTTGCATTAGCTACAGATTCCAAGTGTATGCAATGTTTACTGATACATTTATAACAAAGTTTTACTATTACCATTTTTATTATATGGATTTTTATTTGATTACGTGAAAAAATGAGTAATAGCAATATGAAGTAAATTAGAAGTGAGTCTGCATCTACCCTTATTGATTTGACTCAGAAGAAAATAGTTAAGCAATCGCACTTTTGATTTGGACTATATCAAAGTGCGATCGCAGTAAATATAAATGTTTATTTCGTTGTATATGTTACAAAAATATCCTTTTTCATTTCAACTTCTGCCGGTGCTTCTGGATCGTAAGCTGGTGATAATAAAAAACTAGCAAATGATGGCAAAGGAACTCCAGTTTTAGAACTACATGAGGGATAAAATAATGTGTAAAATGGCTCGGCGACAGAAGGAGTACTAAGTTTAACTTCCATTGCAGTTGCTAAAGCCTGGGCGCGGCTTTGAGCATCTTTCATCGCTGATTGATAAACTGAACTCTGCAAAGCTTGACAGTCATTTACAGCATAGTCAACACCCACACTCTTGACAGAAAGGTTTTCAATTTGGCTCGTGGACTTGTTCGCTGTAGCAACAATTTCCTGGACGCGATCGCGCGTTGGTTTTTCTAGTCTCACCAATATCTTGGCGTTATTTTCACTGGAATTAGGATTAATTTGCACTTGAATTTTATCAGCCTTAATGCCTTTAGCAACTAAGCTATCCACTACAGGCTGAAGAGTTGCTTTAGTTAGGGATTTTTTGTTTGGTAAAGGTTCTGCTGCTGTTTTGTAATTAAAAAGTAGAGTTGGTGAGGATATGCGGCGGGTTTCTGGGAAGGATGATGGTTGCGTTTGTAACTCATCATTGCTACCTCCACTACTGAATACCAACTTAATATCCGCTGTATCTGCTGGCACTCTCACTACCCCTTGACCGATTACCATTAATGAATGGCGATCGCTTGCTGGTGGGTAAAACAATTGGGCATTAGTGACTTTAGGTGTTAATGCCCCTACCCCAACAGTCACGGAAATACTTAGCATTAGAGCAGTTATTTTTCTCATATCCTGGGAATATCCTTTGAACTTATGTGATTGTCAAAGTTTACACCTCAATAGGAATATACTTAAAAAAATATTGAGCTAATCTCACAACCTTTAGTCGTGGGATTAACTCAAATATTCAAAATTCACTGCGGACGTTATTGATATCTCAGCAAAGAGCCAAATCTGGTTAGAACTATTAACCAAACCAATGAGAGGGTTCACAAGCTGGTTGAACTGTTTCACAAACACGATGGCTAATCCAATCTGACTTTTCTTGAACGATTAGACAAATGCCTTGGTGAATCAAATTCTGTAAATGTAGTTGCTGCTCTAAAGGTTTACGAGGCAATTTGTAATAAGCCAAGCTTCCTTGTTCAGCCTCCGCTGGAATCTGTTCATTAGACATGACGCTGTAAAAGGAGGGAATGCGGTTGAGGACGAAAGTAATTAGCTCTTGGCGTAAATCAGGAATCGCAAAGGCTTGTTGATATGGATGGGATGGATATGTATTCAAAATACTTTCAATTTCTCCCACTATTGATTGTTGTGTTAAATTGACTACCGTTTTCATGGTTTTTAAACTCCTTTTTTAATCAAGTCAATGCTTGGTGGAGAGAATAACTTTTTTAGATGGCAAAGTCGTGATGACAATCAGTTAAAATTAATTAAACTTACAGATGCAATCAATCCCAAAACTAGCCTCTTATGTTGGTACAATCTCAGACATTTGGCTTTGCTTATTTTAGTTAAAGTTTATACTGTTTTACAGCATTACTTATTAAAACAGCGTCCCATAAGCTGGTAAGTCACCGACATTTTATATTTATAATCCTAATTATTTCAAATTTGTGCCTTTTTGACAGAAATCTACATAAAACGCAGTACAAAGACTAGGGGATCAAGGTTAACAGCAGTAAAATAACCTGAATTAGGAACAAGTTTTTCATTAAGTTAAGCTTTTTGGCTAATTGGCATCACTTTTTAGGTTCGCAGCAAAATTTGCTATTTCATCTAAAAAACTTATTTTTTGCACTTTGATTTAGTCAGTCATAAAAATAGCGACTCACGATAGTGCAGGATCAGTCTAGCGACAGATGAAATGATTGGGCAAAAACGTTTAAAAAGTTCACATTATCAAAAGATAGATGATGCAACTGATTGTTAATTTCATCAGCCGCAGCTAATCCAGAAAGCATCGCACCTTCGACAAGATTGCCGCCACACCAATCACCACAGCAAACTAAAGGTAAGGGAGTTTTGGCAGACAAAAAAGCTTCGTGCCAAGGACGGCTAGGAAAGGCATAACGCCAACGATGTACTTGCATCCATTCGGGAGTATTTAGCCAAGGAAGGGACAGAGATTCAGCTGCTCGTTGCAACATATATTGTCCGGCAGGTTGTAAATCCTGTGATTCTAGATGACTTTTGGCAAAATCAGCGCTACTTTGCACCACAAAATGTGGTTGTTGAGGGTTAGGACGCTTGCTACTGTCCAAACCAATCCATGCTAAATCAGCATCATCTACAAAAGTTAAAGCTTTCCACTGAGGGAGAGGTTGAGATGTAGAAGGATATCCAGCGATCGCACTAATCGAAGGATAAAATTCTACAGAACGCAAGTTATTAAGAAAGGCTGCATCCAATACACTCTCACCCAAAGATTCCAATAACATCACTGCTTGGGGTGCAGGAATAGCGACAACTATAGCTTTTGCAGTTAATTCTTCATTACTAGATTCCAGAGTCAGACGCCAGCTATCTTCGGAAGTTGGAGTAATAGCGATGACACGCTGATTCAGTAATATTTCTAAACCTGGAGCGAGGGATTTAGCGATCGCACTCATTCCCGCAGGCGCAACATAACGCGGACTGCGGTTTTTCGGTTCAGATAAAGGAGCGCCTGTTGTAAGTTCGTAAACCTCATCTGTCCAAACTTCTAGGATATGGTGGGATTGCAATATCTCCACAAAACGTTTCAACAATTCACCCTTTGGCTTCAGGTAACAAGCCCCATGATCCGCCAAAGTTCCATGCAAGCGGCGTGTAGCCAGTCTTCCTCCCAAACCACGCGACTTTTCCACCACTACCACCGAATATCCAGCTTGACTTAACTGCTGGGCACAGACTAAACCGGCAATTCCGGCACCAATCACTGCAATATCAGTCATGAGTCAATAGTCCTTTGTTATTCGTCCTTAGTCATTATTTATCAAATGACCAAGGACGAATAACAAAGGACAAAATAGCTAATAGTAGAATAAGGTACAGAAAGCTGCACGGAAGGGAGGAAGGGAAATTGGATGAAATGAGGGCGGCGCTAGAGTTAGCGACCGAAGAAGAATTGCAAGACTTAACGGCAATTCTATTTAGTCGTAAGTTCAATCCCTTAGACTATGTACACACACCCGAACCCATCGAAGTGCAAAGCCAAGACCGCAAAGCTTGGTTAGATGCACTAGAGGGCCGCTTTCGTTTTTTGGCGGCAGATGGGATGACAGTATTACGAGGACGCACAGGACAGGTAACTTACCGACAAGCGTTAGTTCAAGTATGTAAGTATCTAAAAATTCCCTATTCTCATCAGCTGGCAACTATTGATTTAGAAGCAGAAGTCTTTTTGCATCTACTAGGACAGGTGTGGAAAAAATTGCCGGAACAAGAAAAACAAAAATTGACTGTACAAGTGCAGCGCCAGCTGCTCAAATCAGAATTAAAACAACCTTTACCACTTTTATTACAACGCGACCCCTTGGGGTTACTTTTCAAAGGCGGTAGTGCGATCGCGATTACTTCTCTTCTCCAGCCGCTTGTACTTAAGCAAATTGCCCGTCAATTTGCCATCCACTTTGCTACTTATGAAGTAGCCAAACAAGCGGCAATTACAGGCTCAGAAGCAGCTGCAACGCAATTTCAAAGCTATGTAGCAATGCAAATGGCGCAACGGGGTATGACAGTGAGTGCAGCTCGTTATGGGGCAGCCCGCACGATGTTTGCCGTGATTGGGCCAATGATGTGGACTTGGTTTATTGCAGATTTGGGCTGGAGAGCGATCGCTACTAACTATGGTCGAATCATCCCCACTATCTTCGCCTTAGCTCAAATTCGCCTCACTCGTGAGGAATGTTGGGAGCCAGCTTGAACAAGGTTTTTGAATATTTCAAGTCTCGTTGGCAATCTTCTTGGAACTACTCTCTATGGGCACTGTTAATCTTCCCATTGAGTCCTTTTGTGGGGGCTGTAACTGTAGGTTTTGTCTCATTAATAACTTGGCTGAAACAATCCCGCAAAATTAATCGCCGCCCCCTCAACTGGGGATTTGCCCTGTTGAGTGTATTACTGATCGTGAGTGCTGGGTTTGCCCAAGACAAAACAGCAGCTTTCCTCGGCTTATTTAATTTATTACCATTCTTTTTACTTTTCGCTGCCCATAGCGCTCTGATTCAAACATTTGCCCAATTGCGGCAAATGGCTTGGGCTTTAGCGATCGGTTCTATGCCTGTAGCAATTATGGGCTTGGGACAATTATTTTTCGGCTGGAGTTTCAAGTTTCAGTTTGTGTGGGTTGTGTTTAGTTGGACAATCACACCAGGCGGAAACCCACCAGGTCGTATCGCTTCACTTTTCTTGCACGCTAATACCTTCGCAGCTTATCTAGTAATAGTTTTCATCCTTAGTCTAGGGTTGTGGATCGAGCAATGGCGATTAGGGATGAGGTATTGGGGATTAAGCATAAGAGGCAGAGGGGCAGAGGGGCAGAGGGGCAGAGGGGAAAGACTTACTGCGCCCCACTCTCCAGTTCCCTTTCTCTTCCTAACGTTGGCGGGAATTACAAATTTCATTGCCTTGATTTTTACCAACTCGCGTAATGGGTGGGCGATCGCTATTTTTGCCTGTTTAGCTTATGCACTCTACCAAGGTTGGCGCATTCTTGTAGGTAGCGTTGCTGCGATCGTCTCTAGTATTCTTTTGGCAGCTTTTGCTCCCTCATCAGTCGCTCACATTTTTCGCTTCGTAGTTCCTGCCTTCTTTTGGGCAAGGTTAAATGACGATATGTATCCAGATAGACCAGTCGCTTTGATGCGAAAAACTCAGTGGGAGTTTGCCTGGTCTTTAGCTCAACAACATCCTTGGACTGGCTGGGGGTTACGCAGTTTTAGTACACTTTACAAAGCAAAGATGCAGATTCCCTTGGGTCATCCCCATAACTTGTTTTTGATGTTATCTGCTGAAACTGGTTTTCCCAGTGCTTGTTTATTTTGTGGCTTACTAGCTTGGATTGTGATTACAAGTGTCCAATTACTGCAAAATTCAAAATATATAGATGCAGGAGACAAATTGATATTTTTCAGTTATCTTCTGTCCTTTGTTGGGTGGATTTTATTGAATACAGTAGATGTAACTCTCTTTGATTTTCGTTTGAATGCGCTTTCATGGCTAATTTTGGCTGCTATTGTTGGAGTGGTACATCGCGATCGCGATAAAGACAAGCTTGCATCTCGTTAAAATTAGCTATTAGTTTTTTCAGTGTATGCACTGGGGACATTGAGAGTTTTAAGTTAATAAGATTGTTATATTCACGTCTGTGAGTGTGACTAATACCTAATTAGTCACTGTTGCTGATTGTTGGGAAGGTGTAGGGACATCCCTTTGGGGTTTTCCTGCATGACGGGCATCTCTTGTAGATGCCCTTTTGTATATTTATTATTTTTATTCAGTTAAACACTATTTTAAAAAGATTGAATCTAACGCAATATCTGAAAATTTTTATCTTTGATAAAGGAACATAAAATATGATTGCTGAAATTAAACTAGGTCTTTGTAACCCTCCAGAACCTATTTATTTATATGTAAAAAAAGGAGAATTAAGCGGGGAGTCATACTTGTGGTATAATTACTATAATGATAAAACTATTCCTGTACAACAAACAGGGTTGACTGGGTATATATCCGAACTTAAATTAACGACCAAAGAATTTAAAGAAAAAGACAACAATAAGTTAGACATCGTTGTTAGAGCGGATGAAGTTTATATTATTAGGACTGGGAGAGAAACAAACTTTGCTAAAAGTTTTCTTTTAGCTGCATCGCTAATACAGGACTTTTCCAAGCCTCTGATTATCGCTGCAACTGCTGGAGAAGAGAATGTGGTTTTTTGTAACCTCTACGACGCAGCAACCAAAACTAGAATTCACTCTGAATGGAACAGAGATGCTGATTGGCTAGCAATAATTGATAGTATTCAAACTAGGTTGCAGACATCTAAAAATTCCCATATCGTCTCTAGTGAACCAATACTGTTTTAGGAAAACTAGGTAAACCGAGAGATACATTCGCGTTAACCAAGTCAAGACTCTGTATAACTGTTTCAATTATTCTGACGTTGCCTCCATTCACCGCTAAACTTAAGCGAAACTCGATAACCTTTATGATCTGGTAGCAATTCTTTGTGAAACTGCACAAAATTAGGCTTGGTGATATATAGTGTTTCCCGACCTGCTGAGAGTACTGAGTAAATCACTAATAAAATTAGGTAAGCCTCTGCGTACCTTTGCGTTTGACTCTGCGCTCCTCTGCGTTTAAAAACATTATTTCTGTATCTCACGTAACTAGAAATTGCTATAAGCGGCTTGAGCAAGTTGTTGTATCTATGCAACCTCACAGGTAATCGGTGTAAGCTCTCGGTAAAATGGGTGTGTCGGTAACGAAAAAAAGACGCCTCCATAACCAACCTTATGCTCACAACAGCTAACTTTTTTCAGTACACCCAATGGTCAGGTATAGCTACATTGGTATTTGCTGCCTTGACATTTTTGGCTTTTATTCTCAAATGGGGCATCCGCTTTCGGTTGGTGGGTACGACTGGCTTTATGCTGGTGGTGACTGCTGGTTTATTTGGACTCTCAATAGTCCCCTTGAGTCGGACTGTGATTCCTGGAGCAGCCCGGTACACTCTAGTTTATGACAATGGTTCAACACAAGCGGTGATTGCCACATCACCCCAAATTACACCCACACAATTAGAAGCAACTTTACGTCAAGCAGCTAGCAATCTTTTTTCTTATGGCCGTTCAGGTACACAGGAAGACGGAAACTTGACAGTTCGCGCCCGTACCATTATCCACCCGGAAACAGGGATTTCTGTCCCAGTTTATTTGGGTGAGGTCAAGCGATCGCTCATTTCTCATCAAAATTCTCCGGTAACAGTCAAAATTTACACAGACAATTTCGCCAAATTGCCAAAACCTACTGCTTAAGAGGCAGAGAGCAAGGGAGCAGGGGAGCAGGGGAGCAGGGGAGCAGAGGGGCAGAAACAGGGGGAGAAGAATTAATAATCAGTGCCCAGTGCCCCATGCCCAATGCCCAATGCCCAATGCCCCATGCCCAGAGAACAAAAGTAATTTACCTGTTATCAGGATGACAAAAATTATTTTGTATTTACTGATACATTAATGGTTATTTTTAGATTAAGATATTCACACTTTAGTGGTTATACTGTGGGAAAAAGTTAATCAGCGTGGGGTAATGGGTACTGACAGTTGTAATTTGTCAGTTGTTGTCCTAATTGCCCCTGTTGCCATTTTCAAAATTCTTTGCAGCAAATCAAGGGATTGTAGGGAAATATATTTGCATACCTTTACATATATATCTGTAGCTAAAAATTGCATCAAATAATACAACCGCCTACACATTATCAATTCTCGATTGCTTTTCTTGAGAATCTGACAATGTTAATGTTAATTAATTATACGGTTATTCAAAACTTTGATAGTTCGGAATTTCAGACCAATGGGCATTTATAGATTCAAGCAATGTCGTCAAACTACTCAATCAGTCGGCAACAGGACTTATCTATTTAATTGCTTGGTTCAAATCCAGATCGGCTGGGTGTCAGGTTGGAGCCAGCCAAAAACCAGTTTGGCAACAAGTATCCTCGATCGCTAGTCTATTTATATTAAGAAGTATCAAGGTTTTGGTAAACGAGATTATATGCCCAATAATTTTTCTACTCAACCTTCTTTGTCTACTCAAACCTCTAGTTCATTATTTACGCTCACAGTTTCCCCCGCAAAAGTAATCCGTGGTTCTGGGGTGTTGCAAACAGCCGCAGCAGAAATTGCCTGTTTGGGAAGTCGTCCCTTAATTGTGGCAGGTAAGTCTACTCTCGCTATCAGCCAACAAAATTTACTACCAGTTTTAGAAGCGCAGCAGTTACATACTGTCCAAGCTTCTTATGGTGCAGATTGCTGCGAAGCTAGCCTAAAATCTTTACAGAAGAAGGCAAAAGAACATAAAGCTGATGTAATTATCGGTGTTGGTGGCGGCAAAGCCTTAGATACAGCGAAATTAGTCGCACAACAGTTACATCTACCAGTGGTGACAATTCCGACTTCTGGGGCTACTTGTGCAGCTTGGAGTGCCTTATCGAATGTTTATTCGGAAGATGGGGCTTTTCTCTACGATGTGGGGCTATCTCGTTGTCCCGATTTATTGATACTCGATTATGACTTGATTAAAACTGCGCCACAACGTACCTTAGTAGCTGGAATTGGTGATGCGATCGCTAAATGGTATGAAGCCTCGGTTAGCAGTGGACACCTGCAAGACACTTTAATTATTGCTGCGGTGCAACAAGCACGAGTTTTGCGAGATATCTTGTTACAAAAGTCAGTCGCCGCCCTGGAAGAACCAGGTAGTGAGGTTTGGCGAGAAGTGGTAGATGCTACTGTGTTACTAGCTGGAGTAGTTGGGGGACTTGGAGGAGCGCAGTGTCGCACAGTTGCCGCCCATGCCGTGCATAACGGTTTAACTCATATTTCAGGACATGGCAGTATTCATGGCGAAAAAGTTGCTTTTGGGATTTTGGTGCAACTGCGTTTAGAAGAGATGCTACAAGGCAATCAACTAGCAGCATCAGCACGACAACAGTTGTTAAAGTTCTACACAGAAATTGGACTACCCCAGAAATTAAGTGATTTGGGATTGGGCAATATTACATTAGGTGAATTGCAAACAGCCGCCGAAATGGCTCTAGTTCCTAATTCTGACATCCATCGACTACCGTTTAAAGTCGCGCCAGAACAGTTGATGGCGGCAATGGTTTCTACCACTGCACCTATAGATAGTAGAGATACTACAAATCGAGTTTCGCCCAAGGGAATGAGTGACGAGGTTTTATGAGTTTAAATTGGATTGTCCCAGCAGAACGCATACAAAAACTACCACCTTATGTATTTGCCCGTTTAGATGAACTGAAAGCTAAAGCACGGGAACAAGGGTTAGATTTAATTGATTTGGGTATGGGAAACCCCGATGGTGCAACGCCAGCACCAGTTGTTGAAGCGGCGATCGCAGCTTTAAAAGATTCTAGCAATCACGGTTATCCACCTTTTGAGGGCACAGCTAGTTTCCGCCGTGCCATTACTAACTGGTATCGTCGCCGTTATGATGTGGTTCTCGATCCTGATAGCGAAGCCTTGCCATTGCTGGGTTCTAAAGAAGGATTAACCCATTTAGCGATCGCCTACATTAACCCTGGTGATTTAGTTCTGGTTCCTTCCCCAGCTTATCCGGCACATTTTCGCGGCCCGGCGATCGCTGGTGGGAAAATCCATAGTTTGATTCTTAAACCTGAAAATGACTGGTTAATTGATTTAGCTGCCATTCCTGACGAAGTTGCAAGACAAGCCAAGATACTCTATTTCAACTATCCCAGCAATCCCACCGCCGCCACCGCCCCCCGCGAATTTTTTGAAGAAATCGTCGCTTTCGCCCGCAAATATGAAATTTTGCTGGTGCATGATTTGTGTTACGCCGAGTTAGCTTTTGATGGTTATCAACCCACTAGCTTGTTAGAAATTCCTGGTGCGAAAGATATTGGTGTGGAATTTCACACCTTATCTAAAACCTACAATATGGCTGGTTGGCGCGTCGGGTTTGTCGTGGGGAACCGCCATGTAATTCAAGGTTTGCGGACGCTGAAAACTAACTTGGATTACGGCATTTTTGCCGCATTACAAACAGCAGCCGAAACAGCTTTGCAACTGCCAGATGTGTATTTGCACGAGGTACAACAACGCTACCGTACCCGCCGCGATTTCCTGATTCACGGGTTAGGAGAGTTAGGTTGGGATATCCCCAAAACCAAGGCGACGATGTATCTTTGGGTGAAGTGTCCCGTTGGCGTTGGTTCCACAGATTTTGCCCTGAACGTGTTGCAACAAACAGGCGTTGTGGTTACTCCCGGTAATGCCTTTGGAGTTGCAGGTGAGGGTTATGTCAGGATCAGTTTGATTGCAGACTGCGATCGCTTGGGTGAAGCTTTAAACCGCTTCAAGCAAGCTGGCATCCGCTATCAGCCTGAAGCTGTAGTCCCTGCTTCAGAAGCGATCGCCGATCTGGTTAGTTGATTAGAGAAAAAAAACCAATATTACATGACTAAAATTTTTGCTGACGATCTTTGAGATCGTGTAACAAATACGATTATACGAAGCGACAGCTATTGCAAGTGAACTCTCTAACCTAGACTTTCAGGTTGAGACAACCCGTAGCTATATTCAATAGACTTCTTGCAGTAGTGGGGGAAGGGGCAAAGGTATGGAACTTTCCCTTCCCCTTTAACCTTTCCCAACATCTTGCAAAAATAACTTTGCAAGATGTGTAATATCTGCTGCCAAAAGTTAATGTAGCATTTATTACCCGCAAACTAGGATATTGAATGAAGACGGAGGGCAGTTCGAGTTTACGGAAGACTGCCTTCTGCTTGCTGTCTTTCTTAATAAATACCTAATCTTAAATCCAATATCTAATTTTTTTGCTATGGTGATCCCAAAGGAATTGTTAAGTGCTTACGAGATGTAAATTAAATGACTAATCAATAATTAAGTATTACTTGATACAAAAAAATAAGTAATTTACCTATAAAATACATCTTTCTTATTACTTATTGGGTTGGACAATATGTGTTTCAATATCTTCTAATGTTTGTAACAATAAACGATTTGCCTGCAATTTCCAACCCCATTTCTGAACTCTATAAGCTAATACAGTTCCAACTACACACGCTAACAAGCCTATGGGTTGATTTAAAGAAATTCCTAGTAACAAACCCAATCCAGCAATTCCCCAAAATGGTAAGGCTACTGCTTGTCTTTGTTCTTCTACAACTTGGGTAATTAGATTAGATTTCATCGTAGCAAGTAATGCCTCTTTCACTTGCTGCTGTTCTGTTACGGATACTGTTAAACCTATTTTACGGCGTAGTTTTTCTATTTTACGGGCATCAGTACTGTATTCAGTTAGTTCATCTTCTGCCATTTTCAGGAGTCGTTCTAGCTGCGCCATAATTTATTACATCCGGTATTTCGATCGAGTTATTAAACTGAATAATTGTTAATTTTTATTGCTTATAATTTGGTATTTTATCGCCAAATATCAAACTCCGCGACAGAACCAAAAATCTCAAGTTGAATATGGGAAAAATAAATATAGTAGCAGTTATGCACTTACAAATTGAGTATAAACTGAAAAGGTAATATTTATGACTACAGTATCTAAAAGCACTTTGTCTCTATCTGCCCAAGAGCGATCGCTCATTCTCTGGTTTGATGAAATTGGGATTGCTGATATCCCAGTAGTTGGTGGTAAAAATGCTTCATTAGGGGAAATGATTCAACAGCTAACACCCAAAGGCATTAACGTTCCCACAGGATTCGCCACTACTGCTTACGCTTATCGTCATTTCATTCAATCAGCGGGGTTAGAAGCAAAGCTACACAAACTTTTTGCTGACTTGAATGTTGAAGATGTCAAAAATTTACGAGAACGCGGCAAAAAAGCGCGATCGCTCTTAATCCACACACCATTTCCTGTAGAATTGCGCTCGGCGATCGCCACAGCATACCATAGTCTCTGCGAACGATACCATGCAGATACAGATGTGGCAGTCCGTTCCAGCGCCACTGCTGAAGACCTTCCCGATGCTAGTTTTGCTGGACAGCAGGAAACTTACCTTAACGTTGTCGGTGTCGAAGGAGTTTTAGCAGCTTGTCATAAATGCTTTGCTTCTCTATTTACCGATCGCGCTATTTCTTATCGCCACACCAAGGGATTTGACCACTTTAGCATTGCTCTGGCTGTGGGCGTGCAAAAAATGGTGCGCTCTGACTTAGCAACCTCTGGGGTAATGTTCTCTATTGATACAGAAACAGGTTTTAAGGATGCGGCACTAATTACAGCCGCCTACGGTTTAGGTGAAAATGTTGTCCAGGGGTCTGTCAATCCCGATGAATATTATGTTTTTAAACCAACTTTAAAAGCTGGTTTCCGCCCAATTATCGACAAAAAATTGGGCAGCAAAGAACTGAAAATGATTTATGATGACGGCTCCAAATTTACGAAAAATGTTTCGGTTTCACCCAGCGAAAGAGGTAAATTCGCTCTGAGTGATGAAGAGATTTTACAACTAGCAAGTTGGGCATGTTTAATTGAAGACCATTATTCCCAAGTCCACGGCATTTTTACTCCAATGGATATCGAGTGGGCAAAAGATGGGATTACGAACCAACTTTTTATTGTGCAAGCGCGCCCCGAAACCGTCCAGTCACAGAAGACGGGAAATGTGTTGCGGAGTTATCGGTTGGTATTGGGGAATAAGGAATCAGGAATCGGGAATGGGGAAAAATCTTTCCAATCCTTAATTCCCCTGGTTACGGGAAGTGCAATTGGGGAAGCAATTAGTCAGGGAAAAGCACGCCTAATTTTGGATGTTCAGAAACTAGAACAGTTCCAAGTCGGGGAAGTTTTGGTGACAGAGAGAACCGATCCCGATTGGGAACCAATTATGAAACGCGCTAGTGCAATTGTCACCAATTCTGGAGGTCGCACGTGTCATGCAGCAATAATTGCGCGAGAATTGGGTGTACCTGCGATCGTGGGATGCGGCAATGCTACAGACATCTTGAAACCTGGTCAAGAGGTAACAATTTCTTGCGCTGAAGGGGAAGAAGGAAAAGTTTATCCAGGCTTATTACCTTTTGAAGTTAAAGAAGTTCCTTTAGAAAACTTACCCCGCACCCGCACTAAAATTTTAATGAATGTGGGTAATCCCCAAGAAGCATTGAGTTTATCGGCAATTCCCAACGATGGCGTAGGTTTAGCGCGGACAGAATTTATCATTGCTAACCAAATTCAAATTCATCCAATGGCCTTGATTCACTATGATTCGTTAAAAGATGAATTTGCCAAAGCTAAAATTGCTGATATTACGTCACTTTACGGCGATAAACCCCAATATTTTGTAGATAAATTAGCTCAAGGCATTGGTAGAATTGCCGCAGCATTTTATCCCAAATCAGTGATAGTCCGAACCTCAGATTTCAAAAGTAATGAATATGCCAATTTATTAGGTGGACGACAGTTTGAACCCCATGAAGAAAACCCAATGTTAGGTTGGCGAGGGGCGGCGCGTTACTACGATGAAGGCTACAGAGAAGCTTTTGCCTTAGAATGTCATGCCCTCAAACGGGTACGGGAAGAAATGGGTTTGACAAATGTCATCCCAATGATTCCCTTTTGTCGCACTCCTGACGAGGGGCGTTTGGTTTTAGCAGAGATGGCAAAAAATGGTTTAAAGCAAGGTGTTAACGACTTACAGGTTTATGTGATGTGTGAGTTGCCCAGTAATGTGATTCTGGCTGAGGAATTTGCTGAGGTATTTGATGGCTTCTCGATTGGTTCTAACGATCTAACTCAATTGACATTAGGGATAGATAGGGATTCGGCGTTAGTAGCGCGATTGTTTGATGAACGCAGTCCAGCTGTTAAGCGAATGGTAAAAATGGTCATAGAAACAGCGAAAAAATGCGATCGCAAAATCGGCATTTGTGGGCAAGCACCCAGCGACTATCCAGAATTTGCCCAGTTTTTGGTGGAACAGGGAATTGACTCGATTAGTCTAAATCCAGATTCGGTTTTAAAGACAATGCTGGAAGTGGCAAAAGTCGAGGGTAGTAATACTTCGGCTACGCTCAGTACAAGTTCGTCATTCGAGTAATTTATGCCAGCTAAAGACCGCTACCACCAGAACGTCAAAAATGCCCTAATCAAAGATGGCTGGACGATTACCGACGATCCATTTCATCTGAAGTGGGGAAAAAGGGATATGTATGTTGACCTGGGTGCAGAGAAATTAATTGCTGCTGAAAAGGAAGGACAGTGCATAGCCGTTGAGATTAAAACTTTTCGCAGTGTATCGGACATGACCGATCTCGAACACGCGCTAGGGCAGTATCTTGCATACCGCTCTGTGATGAGTAGAACCAATCCCGATCGCGTCCTCTATCTCGCCGTTCGTGACGAAGTATACGCCGATATCTTTGATGAGCCAATTGCTAAACTTTTGATAGAAGATTACAAAGTCCATATCGTTGTATTTCAGCTAGAGCAAGAGGTTATTTTCAGATGGATACCTTGGAGCAGTACAGGCAATTAATTAGGAATATTCTGATCGATCGTACAACGATCCCCTTCAGCATTGGCAATATCCAATTTGAGACAGTTTTCGACAGCGAACAAGACCGTTACTTGTTGATGATTTTGGGAAGAGAACCAGCCTATGATTTATCGCCTACTGTGACTCGTCGCGTTCATGGCTGTCTGATTCACATTGATATTATTGATGGCAAAATTTGGATTCAACGTGATGGCACTGAAGAGGGGGTAGCAACGGAATTGGTGAAAGCAGGTATACCAAAAGATCGGATTGTATTGGGATTTCGGTCTGAAGAACTGCGGAAAGATTCAGAATTTGCCATTGCATAGCCAACGGTAGTTAAACTTCTGGATAATTGCCCATAGTATAGCGATCGCTATATTTTGTTTGTTAATTGTCTACAAAACTTTTGACTGCTCAACCATAAGTATCTTAGTATTTTGCAGAATGGCAATTTATTTTAGCCAAAAGCAAGATGACAAATCTTTTGGAAACCGAACGCTTGATCTTTCGCAGTTGGATACCCGAAAGCGATGCCGAACAAGCGTTTGCAATTTACAGCGATCCTGAAGTTACGCACTTTCTTGGTAAATCTTCTCGCGTCACAAGCATTGAGTCACAGCGTCAGCGCTTGATTGAAGGTATCGAGCGAATGCACCAACGCAACAATGGTACTGGAGCCTGGGCAATTGTTGAAAAGGAAAGTACAACAATTGTGGGAACTATCCTTCTTAAACAATTGCCCGACAAAGATGGTTTACCCACTCAAGATTATGAAGTAGGCTGGGAATTGCGGCGAGCTTCTTGGGGTAAAGGGTATGCAACAGAAGCCGGACGAGTTATGCTCAATTACGGATTTAGTGTTTTGAACTTGCCAGTGATTTATGCCGTAGTGAAGCCAGAAAATCATGGTTCAATCCGTGTAACAAAACGATTGGGTATGAAACCAATAGGGCAGACAAACAAGTATTACGGTATTGAACTACTCCTGTTTCAACTAGATGCACCTGAAGAGTGGAAGGGGAATAGAGGAGCAGTTCTTGAGCAGAGGGCAGGGGGGCAAAGGAGTGGAGTTGAAAGACTCATTCACGAGTATTAAAGACTCGTCGGCGAGTATTAAAGACTCATTCACGAGTATCAAAGACTCATCGGCGAGTATCAAAGACTCGTCGGCGAGTATCAAAGACTCATTCACGAGTATCAAAGACTCGTCGGCGAGTATCAAAGACTCATTCACGAGTATCAAAGACTCGTCGGCGAGTATCAAAGACTCATTCACGAGTATTAAAGACTCGTCGGCGAGTATCAAAGACTCATTCCCTATTCCCCATGCCCAATGACAAATGACAAATGACAAATGACTAAAAAGTGGTTCCGAATTGGGATGGTGAGTGTATTTCTTTTCTCACTCGCCTTAAGGTTTTGGGGACTGGAGCGATTCAACACTCTGGTATTTGATGAAGTTTACTTTGCCAAATTTGGTAATAATTATCTTACGCATACGCCATTTTTTAATGCTCATCCGCCGCTAAGTCAATATATGATCGGCATCGGCATTTGGATTGGCAGTCACATTCCTTTTTGGCACGATACGGTTAATGGATTAACAGGATCATTGCGATCGCCTTGGACTTATCGTTGGTTCAATGCCCTTACAGGCTCATTTATTCCTGTAGTTGTGGCTGCGATCGCCTATCAGTTAAGTTATCGTCGTACCTTTGCAATACTTGCAGGATTATTCACAGCTTGTGATGGTATTTTTTTAGTTGAGTCTCGGTATGCTCTAAGTAATATTTATATCGTCATTTTTGGTTTGTTAGGGCACTGGTTTTTATTATTGGCATTAGATAACCAAAATCGGCGACGTTCTTTTTGGTTAGTTTTAGCTGGCATTGGTTTTGGTGCCTCAGTTGGTACTAAGTGGAATGGTTTATGGTTTTTATCAGGTGCTTATCTCATTTGGATAGTAGCTTGGATAATTTATTTGATACATTCTTTCTCTAACTCTAAATTCTTTTTTAAATCCCCCTCATTAGAGCAGGAGGCAGGAGGCAGGAGGCAGGAGGCAGAAGGTAGGAGGCAGGAGTTAGGAGTTAGGAGTCAGCAGGTAGAAGGCAGGAGTCAAGAGGCAGGAGTTTCTACTTATTCTCCCTCATCCCCCTTATCTATATCATCTCAGACACCACTACAAAATTTAACTCAGCTAAATATTTTTCAAATGCTGTTTTATCTAGGAATTATCCCAGCTTTTATCTACAGCATCATCTGGATTCCTCACCTTCAACTAGATAAAACTTATGGATTTATTGCAGTACATCAGCAAATTTTGAAGTTTCATTTACATCTAGGTGGTAATAGCCCTAACGTACATCCTTACTGTGCTGCTTGGTATAAATGGCCTTTGATGACTCGACCAATGGCATATTATTATCAAACGGCTGAAAGTATTAGCGAACCCTTACCTGTGATGGGGCCGCCTTTACCTGCTGGTGCTGGACAAGTTATTTATGATGTCCATGCAATGGGCAATCCATTTTTGTGGTGGTTTGGTGTTGCTGCTATGTTGTTTTTAGTAGGGATGCTGGTGTCACAAGCGGTAATTCCTTGGGTGAAAGAAAAGCGTTTTTCTATGCCTGCAACTCTGAGTGTTGATACTTGGATTGCTTTGTATTTAGTTATAAATTATGCTGCGAACTTATTACCTTGGGTAAAAGTGACAAGATGTGTTTTTATTTACCACTATATGTGTGCAGTGGTGTTTGTATTTTTAGCGATCGCCTGGTTTGTCGATCGGTGTCTTTGGAGTTATTATCAACAACTCCGGGCGCTAGGTGTCACCATTACTTTTATCATTCTGGCTGCTTTTATTTTCTGGATGCCCATTTATTTGGGTTTACCCCTTTCTCCTAACGGTTACAAGCTGCGAATGTGGTTCAACTCTTGGATTTGATTGAAGAGCATGGGGCATGAGGCATGGGGTATTGAAATAATAACTCCTAACTTATTTCTCAACTTAACATAGCTATACATATACAGAATTGTTTAATCACATGGTTTTCATATTTCTTATCGCTATGTAACTTTAGTCACTGTTAGACTTTTCAAAGCACAAGCAGATAAAACTAAGGCTGCAAAACGCAACACTAGGGCATGGGAAATTAGATACTAAGTAAAAATGGTGAATGGAAAATTATAAAATTTTTACATTCATCATTCTGCATTATTATAGATACTCTAGTTTTGATGCTCCCGGACAACACAGGAGGATCGTCATGGAAATGAACTTACAATTGCCAGGTATTAATTTAATTAGCTTGAAAGAGGCTCCGATTCATATTTCTAGCCAAATTCAGCCTCATGGTGTCCTGTTAGTCTTGGAGGAGCCTGAGCTAAAAATATTACAAGTTAGCACTAATACGCTAAAGATTTTCGGAATTGCTCCCGAAAATATGTTACATAAACAACTAGAAGATTTACTAGATCCCTTTCAAATAGAGAGAATTAAAACAGGGCTATCCGGGGAAAATCTTGATTTTATTAATCCCACCAAAGTTTGGGTGCGAAAAAAAGGTGATGAATACGTAGTATTTGATGCAGTATTTCATCGCAATACAGAAGGATTTTTAATCTTGGAGTTAGAACCTGCTCTTACTCAAGAAAATATCCCATTTTTAAGCTTTTATCATCTAGCTAGAGCATCTATCAACCAACTAGAAAAAACAGCAAATCTCCGGGACTTTTGTCAAGTTATCGTTCAAGAAGTTCGGAAAATAACGGAATTTGACAGGGTAATGTTATATAAATTCGATGATGATGGGCATGGTTCCGTTGTCGCTGAAGAAAAACTAGAAAGCTTAGAACCATATTTAGGGCTGCATTATCCAGAGTCAGATATTCCCAAACCAGCGAGAAAGTTATTTGCTGCTAATTCGATCAGAATTATCCCGGATGCTTATTCCCAGCCAGTCAAGCTGTTTCCTGTGAATAATCCAATTAGCGATCGCCCCATTAATTTAACCAACTCCATTCTCAGAAGTGCTGCTTCCTGCCATACAGAGTACTTGCATAATATGGGTGTTGGTGCTTCGCTGACGATCTCTTTAATTAAAGACCAAAAACTCTGGGGACTGATTGCTTGTCATCATCAATCTCCTAAACATGTTTCCTACGAATTGCGTAAAGCTTGTGAATTTTTGGGACGAGTCATATTTGCAGAAATCTCAGCTAGAGAAGAGACAGAAGACTACTATCACCGGATAAATCTGACACACCTTCAATCAATCTTGATTGAATACATGTCTCAAGAAGAAAACTTCATTGATGGTTTAGTTAAAAACCCTCAACATCTTTTAGATTTGGCCAGCGCTCAAGGTGCAGCCGTTTGTTTTGGGGGAAATTGTACGGTAGTTGGTGAAACCCCTAGAGAAGAAGACCTGAATTTTTTAGTCCAATGGCTGAAAAATAATGTTGAAGAAGAAGTTTTCTATACAGATTCTTTGCCACAGATTTATCCAGATGCCGAAAGTTTTAAAAATGTCGCCAGTGGTTTATTAGCTATTCCCATCGCCAAGCGAAA
This sequence comes from Nostoc sp. DedSLP04, assembly GCF_034530775.1. Taxonomy (NCBI): domain Bacteria; kingdom Bacillati; phylum Cyanobacteriota; class Cyanophyceae; order Nostocales; family Nostocaceae; genus Nostoc; species Nostoc sp. DedSLP04. Next base: position 114,335 of record NZ_JAVRCL010000018.1, read on the forward strand.
TTATGTTTTGTGGTTCCGACCAGAAGTAATTCAAACTGTAAATTGGGGTGGCGATCCTAATAAGGCGTTTGAAGTTAACCAGTCAGAAGGAAATGTCCGTCTGTGCCCGCGCAAATCATTTGAACTGTGGAAAGAGACGGTTCGCTTAACATCTTTACCTTGGAAAGATGTAGAAGTAAAAGCAGCATTAGAATTGCGGAAAGCAATTGTTAATATTGTGCTGCGTCAAGCCGATGAACTAGCCCAGTTAGCCCAGGATTTAGAACGTTCTAACGCCGAACTGAAAAAGTTTGCTTACGTCGCCTCTCATGACTTGCAAGAACCACTCAATCAAGTTGTGAATTACGTGCAACTGTTGGAGATGCGCTATAGCGAAGAACTTGACGAAGATGCTCAGGAGTTTATTAGTTACGCTGTGCAGGGAGTTAGCCTGATGCAGACGTTAATTGATGACGTGCTGGCATACTCGAAAGTCGATATGCAAGCGATCGCATTTCAAATGACCGAGGTAGAGAAAGCCTTAAGTCGGGCGTTGGGCAATTTGCGTCAACGCATTAATGAAACTGGCGCTATTATCACCCACGATCCCTTACCCGTAGTTATGGCTGACAGCACCCAACTGATGCAGCTATTCCAAAACCTCATCGGTAACGCGATTAAATTCCACAGTGACCAGCCCCCACAAATTCATCTGGGAGCAGAAAGGATAGAAGATGCATGGCTCTTCTCAGTTCGGGATAATGGTATTGGCATTGATCCGAAATTTAGCGATCGCATTTTCGTAATTTTTCAGCGCTTACACACGCGGGATGAATATACTGGTACAGGTATGGGTTTAGCCATCTGTAAGAAGATTGTCGAATGTCACCGGGGGCGGATCTGGGTAGAGTCAGAACTAGGTGAAGGCGCAACCTTCTACTTTACGATTCCAGTTGGAGGACGCGAACTTGAGCGTAGAAACGGGAGAAAGACACAAAACCATCTTTTTGGTCGAGGACAATAAAGCTGACATTCGCTTAATCCAAGAAGCGTTGAAAAATAGTTCAGTGCCTTACCAAGTGGTAACGGTCAGGGATGGCATAGATGCTATGGCTTATTTACGCCAAGAAGGTGAATATGCTGATGCATCACGCCCTGACCTCATTCTATTAGATTTGAATTTGCCTAAAAAAGATGGTCGAGAAGTGCTGGCGGAAATTAAAGCTGACCCAGTGCTAAAACGCATTCCAGTTGTTGTGCTAACAACCTCAAAAAATGAGGATGATATTTTTCACAGCTACGATTTACATGTGAATTGCTATATCACTAAATCTCGCAACCTCAACCAATTATTTCAAATCGTCAAGAGTATTGAAGATTTTTGGCTCTCTACTGTGACGCTACCATCGGAGTGAGGCGGGGAGCAGGGGAGCAGCACTTCTCTACGAGACGCTGCGCGAACGGCTACGCTCAGTGACCAGAAAGCAGGGGAGCAGGGGGAGAATAACTAATAACTAATGACAAATGACAAATGACAAATGACAAGATAGAGCAGCAATAGGGGGTGAAACCTGAAGATTATGGTTGTGAGCTACTCAGTAAAAATCTTGTTAATTGAGGATAACCTAGCTTCTGCTAGGTTGTTACAAGAGTTTCTGACACAAGCCCAGTCCCAAGAGTTTACTCTGGTTCATGTAACGCGATTGGGGGAAGCACTTCAGGAACTAAGTAAATGTAATTATGATGTTATTTTATTAGATTTAACTCTACCTGACAGCCAAGGATTGTCATCTCTACCTCCTCTGATTGGTCAAGCGCCAAGCATACCAATTGTTGTTCTAACAAATACAAATGATGAAGAACTGGCAATTGAAGCAGTACGACAGGGCGCGCAAGATTATCTAGTCAAGCGCCAGGTAAATGTAGATGTGTTGGTTCGCTCTTTGCGTTATGCGATCGAGCGCAAGCAGGTTTTAGAATCATTACGCACTGTTAATGAAACATTACAAACTAGGGTTGAAGAACGAACTGCGGAACTCGTAAAAGCCAATGAACTCAACCAGTTCAAATCTGAATTTGTCTCAATGCTCTCCCATGACATCCGCAATCCGCTAAATACTATTCTCTTGGCTGCTGGATTGCTACAAAATCAGGATGAAAGATTAACCAAAGAGAAAAAACAGAATCATTTGAAAATGATTCGGTCGGCAATTAAAAACATGGCAAAGCTATTGGATGAAGTTACATTCATCGGCAAAGCTGATTCTGGCAGGCTTGGTTTTGAAGTTATCTGCTTAGATTTAGAAGCCTTTTGTCGCCAAATGGTCGATGAAGTGCGATTGATTGCAAATGATAAGCATCTGACTTTAGTGTTCGCCAGTTTTGGGCAATTAGATGAAGCTTTATGGGATGAAAGCTTACTACGGCACATTTTGGGTAATTTACTTAGCAATGCTATTAAGTATTCACTACCGGGCGGTATGGTGCGCTTTGAACTAATTGGTCAGGAAAAAGCGGTAATTTTCCGAGTTCAAGATTGGGGAATTGGCATTCCTCAAGAAAACCAAAAACGATTGTTTCAGCCTTTCCGACGTGCGGACAATGTGGGAAACATACCTGGTACTGGCTTGGGGCTAGCGATCGCCAAAAAATGTGTCGATGCACATGGGGGCGAAATTGTAGTTAATAGCCAAGTTGGAGTAGGTACAACCTTTACCGTCACCCTTCCTTTACTAGAAGTTTAAGCGGTTACAGCAATTTTCATATATAGGGAATACAGTTCATTATTGAGGCACAATAAATATATTGTGCCCATTACTTAAAAACAATGTAACTAACCCAGTTCTTGGTTCCAGCGCTGTCCGTTCTCCAACTACACAAGAAGCACCGCCGCCAATCTCGGAGCCGTGGCAAGTCGTCCGAGTGAGCGATGGTGACACAATTGCTGTGAAAAATTCTAGTGGAGTCGAAAAAAAGATTAGGTTCTGTGGCATCGATGCCCCAGAAAAGTCACAGCCGTTAGGTCAAGATTCTCGCCGTAACCTGCAAGCGTTGGTAGATGAAGCCAAAAAGCAGGTGATGATAACATCTATTGAAACAGACACATATGGTAGGACTGTAGGCGAAGTTTTTACTGCAGTCCAGGGGCGCGAGAAGTTTCTCAATGAGGAGCAGCTAACATCTGGCATGGGTTACTACTATGCTCAGTATGCTAGTAAATGCCCTAATCACAGTGCTTTAGAGAAAGCAGAGGCGATCGCCAAATCCGGGCGCAAAGGTGTATGGAGTGGCAATTACCAACGACCTTGGGACTACCGCAAAGAACAAAGATCAGGACGTAATCGCAGTTAATAGGCATTGAGCGAGATCCCTGCAAAAACGGAAATATAAGCTCAAAAAGCTTATCCTATATAGATTTAAACTTTTTACTTCTCTGTTTTAACCAAATAGGGGAAGAGATATTCCCGCGAGTACATATGCTCACCTTGAAAGGGCTAGTATCCCTCTTCTGTCACTTTCCGACATAAGCAAGTAGTAAATAACTGAAATTAT
>NZ_JAVRCL010000019.1:0-114924 GCF_034530775.1 Nostoc sp. DedSLP04
CTGCTCCCCTGCTCCCCTGCTCCCCTGCTCCCCTGCCCCCTGCTCCCCTGCTCCCCTGCCCTGCTCCCCTGCTCCCCTGCTCCCCTGCTCCCCTGCTCCCCTGCCCCCTGCCCCCTGCCCCCTGCCCCCTGCCCCCTGCCCCCTGCCCCTGATTACACAACACTCTGTAGCTTATAAGCTGCATCATTGAGTTGCTGAGTGCTAACGCGAGTCTGACTGATGCCGATCGCTGTCTCTCTAGCAGAGTTATTGAGTGCATTCATTGCTTGTAAAATTTGCTGAACCGCAATGGATTGCTGGCTAGCGTTTAGCGAGATTTGCTGAATATTCAACACCATCCGGTTGACGGCATCGGTGACACTGATAAAGACTTCCACTGTCTGCTTAGTTATTGCCGCCCCCTGTTGAGCAGTTTTTGTACTTTCATCTGTCATCACAACGGTTGAGTTAATGGCGGATTGAATATCATTCACCAGCACATTAATTTTTTCAGCCGATCGCTTACTCCGATCTGCCAGTTTGCGAATTTCGGCGGCGACGATTGCAAAGCCCTTCCCCTGTTCCCCTGCCCGGACTGCTTCTACTGCCGCATTTAGCGCTAGCATATTGGTTTGATTTGCTAAGTCGCTCACCAACCCGGAAATATTGCCAATTTGCTTGGTTTGTTCGTTCAGGCGCAGCATTTGGTCTGCTACCGCACTGACTCTGTGGCTCAAGGCTGCCATTCCTTCCAGGGTGCGGTTCAGTGATTGATTGCCTTGATCTGCCAAATTTAAGACCTGTTGAGCGCTGGTTGAGGCAGTGGATGCTTGCTGGGCAGACTGTTGAGCAGAGGCGCTGAGTTCGTCCATTGTAGTGGTAGTTTCGCTGACCGAGGCTGCCTGTTGGTTGGCAGTGCGCTCTTGTTGCTCGATTGTGGCGGCAATTTCAGCCGTTGAGGTAGCGATCGCACTGGCTGATTCATTTATCCGTCGAGCAGTGCGGCTAATTACCCAGATGCCAGTCAAAACCGACAACAGCAAGGAAAGTCCAGTCGCAGACAGAATTGTGAGCTTGAGCGTATCGAGCGCTGCTTGTTGTTCCTTGGCAGCCAAAATTACATTCTGGTCTTCTCGGCGCTGAACTTCATCGATCGCACTTGTCAGGCGATCGACCATACTGCGAGCATTTTCGTGACTCCAGGTTTCAACAGCTTCCTGAACCTTACCTTGATTCACTTTGCCAATCAAATCATCCTCGACAAGCATTAAATTATTCAGCAGTCCCTCTAGCCTGGTTAATGACTGTTGCTCTTGCTCTGTTCTGGCAAGCGACATTAGCTTTGACAAAAGCTCGTTGAAGCTTCTTTGAGATTTTTGGTATTCGTCAAAAGATGTCTGATTTTTTTCTAACAAATAGCCCCGAACTGACTTAGAACCGCTCTGCACATTCGTGGCAAGGGCATTAATCGCTGAATTAACGTTATAGGAAGAAACTAAATCTTGCGATCGCTGACTCACCAGGTTGATATTAATAAATATCAGCCCCGCAGAAATTATCAACGCCAGAATGGGAACTCCATAGCTGCCCATAATCCAGTATCTCAGTTTCCAATTTCGCTTACTTTGCATCTTGTTATCTGTTGTGAATGAATGAGTTCAAGGATTTCCCAATATTTCTATCATTTGTAATCTTTGCGATCGGACTTTTGAATCAACGGAAGATTGCACAACATTCTGTATATCGACTGCGTTATCTCTGCGAGTTTGCTGCGAATCTCATTGATAATCTGTAGAACAAAACCTAACCCTAGATTTATAAGCGTTAGAGGTTGTTTGAAAAGTGTTTTGCTGTGATTTTAAGCACGTTTAGATCCCCCCTAACCCCCCTTAAAAAGGCTACGGTGTACACACAAGTCGAATTACCCCCCTTAGTCCCCCCTTGTAAAGGGGGGAAACAAGAAAAATCCGGTTCCCTCCCCTTTACAAGGGGAGGGTTAGGGTGGGGTAATTCGAGAACTGGTAGTAATTCGATAACTTGTGTGTACACGGTAGCCTTTTTAAGGGGGGAACTGGAATCAAAGTCCCCCAATTTATCGGGGGATTTAGGGGGATCTATAACTTTTCGATACCAACAAGAGGACTTTTCAAACATCCTCTTAGACTTCTTCATTGACAACTAACACCTCAGAGGTGAGCAATTTAGATAAATTGATGATGCTCATCATCCGATCGCGATAAGGTGCGACACCCTGGAGATAGTCGTCTTTGGCAGAATGCAGGGCAATTGGAGCCGCGATCATTTGGGAGGGATGAATATACGTCACATCAAAAATGTCATCTACGGCAATGCCCGCCACTCGTTGCTCCAGACGCACGACAACGGCTTGCTGATGCGAACGCACCTCATTTATGGGCAGATCGACTACATTATTGATGTTAATTAAGGTGACAATTTCGCCCCGCAAGTTGATGTTGCCAACAATGTGCGGCGGACAGCAGGGAATCGGGGTAATCTTGTGAATATCGGTAAACTCATGCACCGTTTCCAAGCCAAACCCAAAGTACTCACCCGCCAACCCCACAACCGCTAGAGGTAAAAGCGACGCCGAATCTTCGTCATCAACCGAACACCGCAGAGTTTCAGTTCGCTCTTGCAAAATCTGTCGCTCTTGCGAATCAAAATGAGCGTATAAGCCCTGATTTAGGGCTGAATCAGAGGAATGTTTTAGTGCATCATTGACTGAGCCGTTGTTAAAATCAGAATTTAGATTGAAAACAGTCTCTATAAAGGCGTGTTCCACCAACAGTTCGGGATTGAGCAATGTAACGATGCCCTCCTCAACATTGGCAATGCCAGCCACCAATCTATCCGGCAAACTCTCTTTCGCTCGATCGCAAACATTGGCAGCGATCCGATCGGGTGCGATCGCTTGTACGCTATCCACTTGATTGACGATGATTCCGATTCGTTGAGTTTGCCACTCCACGACAATCATGCTGTCAGTCAATTGAAAAGGGGGACGCGCTTGTTCTAAATGGCGATATAAATCCATCACGGGGAGAAACTTCCCTCGCAGGTTAATCACGCCTAAAATTGTGCTGGAAGTTTTGGCGATCGCAGTCACTTCTGGCAGAAAGAAGAGTTCTTGCACGGCTGTAGCCGGAATGCCATAGCGTGAGTTATTGAGTTTAAACATTAAATAAGATTCATGGTTCATAACTAGTTGAATTTAAGTGCTTAAGAACGTGTGCTTTTAGTTCAGCAGTGGTTTGCTGGTTATGGGAATTGATCGCTTGTTGGGGTAGATTTTGCAAAATTTCTAGAAGCGATCGCCAGGTTTTTTGAGCCTGTTTTTCATTTCCCTCTCGTTCGTATATAGAACCCAATTCCAGGTGAGCAGTAACAGAATTAGGAGCGAGATAAATAATACGTTTTAAAAATAATTTGGCACTGTCGCAATCTCCTTGCTCTTCGGCAATTTGAGCCAACAAATGATAGGGTTCGATCGCCAATGGGCTGATCTGGAGTGCCTGCTGACACGCCTGATTCGCCTGGGAGTAATCGCCAAAATTTGCGTAAGCTTCTGCCATCAAACAATATGCCTGAAAGTCTTGGGGGGCAAGAGCAATCACTTGTTGGGCTATTTGAATGACATCGGCATAAGCTTCTTGAATTAGCGATTCCTTGGCTGCATCTAAAAGATTTTGAGTATTTGCGCTCACGTCGAAGCCTGTCTCCAAGCTTGGGAGAGAGGGATGGTTCGGATAAGCAGGGAAGGCAGGGGGTGCAGGGGAGGCAGGGGAGGGAAGAGAGTTATTAATATTAAGCAATTTCTCTTCCTCTGCTTCTGTTCTCCCCCTGCTCGCCTCAACAGATAACTTTGTTAACCAAACCGTGAGAGAGGGGGAAGAAATTTCGGTTTCTCTGCTCTCAATGGCAGCAGGTGTTATGGTATTCAAGACTTTGCTCTGCTCGTCGAGTGAGGTATGTCTTTGATAAACCGCAGATTGGGGAAAATTTTTGATTTGAAACGGTTCAGTTTTTTGTCCGTATAATTCCGTGTGGCCTGTGAGCAGAAAACCTCCTGGTGTCAGAGAGCAGTAAAACTTGCTTATAATTTGTGCGATCGCGTCGAAGTCAAAATAAATAAACACATTGCGGCAAATAATCAAATCGAAATCGTGAATGCTAGACGCGTAAGCAAGAAAGTTATCCTGCATCAGGTTTCCAGGTTGAAATGTAACCATTGCTTGAATAGCAGGATCGATTTTCCAACCTTTTTTGTGGGAGCGAAAGTAGCGATTTTTGATTTCTTCAGTGGTTGTCCGAAAAGACCAATCGCTGTAAATTCCTTGTTGAGCCAGGGCGATCGCGGGTTGATTAATATCTGTGCCTAAAATCAGAATGTCCCATGTCTGATTGTCAGGGATTAGTTCTTTCACTAGAATGGCAAGTGAGTAAGCTTCTTCACCAGTCGAACACCCGGCACTCCAAAGCCGTAATGTCGGCCGAGAAAATTCTCCATTAGCAGCGTTGTACTGAGTTAAACTAAGCTCCCGTTTGCGCTCGATTAACTCTGGGAGCAGCTGATTTTTGAGCAGCGACATCTGCCCCTGATCCCGAAAAAAATAAGTTTCAGTGACAGTGAGTAAAGAGATTAGTTCTTGCCACTCTTTCGCACCAGGAACTAATTGATTTGCTACCAAGAACTGATAGTAATCATTGAGTGAGCATAATCCTAGCGCCCGGATGCGAGTTAAAAGATTTTTCTTTAATCTATCTTGATACTGTGGTTTGATGTGAATGCCGAATGTATCAGCAATCAGATCGACCATCTGTAACAAAATAAAGTCATCACTGTGTTGAGAATTGGATTCAAATAAAATGGGGCGATCGCCGAGCGTTTGATTCATCACTATATAATTTTCGAGCCAATACGCTTAGGTTTCCCATTTCAATCTCTTGATTTGGATTTAGTAAGTCGGCGCGAAAAAACCAAACTATGTAAAGATAAGTAAATACGGAGAATGCATCTACAGACTTTCACTGCCTTGAGCAAGTTGTCGTGACTGACCTCACTCCCGGGAGCAACGCGATTTTGTGAGGTCAGGCAAAAAACAAGCGATCGCTAAAATACATATTTCAGCCTAAAGTTATTTTATTAACATTAGCAGTACTGATAAAACATGACAATTAACCCTGATGAGATACTTCAAAGGGTTTATGGGCGCGTAGTTTGAGGATTACTTCAAAAAATATCTATAACAAAATATTAATACGCTGTATTAATTAAATCTATAATTAATTTTAATCTAGAAGTTAGTATAAAATTTATTAAGCAGTATTGGGTTTTATGAACGAATTAAAAAGGGAAAGTCGGAGAAGCTCTGAAAGTAACTGCTGGATCGTCAAGTCGAGCCAGCCATGTGGAAGGGTTTCTCCTTTCTCCTGAGCGTTAGCCATGCAGGAGCGTCACTGCGCAGGAGTGGCGATTGCACTGTCTCCCGTGCTTACACATATGTAGGATATTTTTTATCGGACTACTGAAAGTATAGAGCCTCAATTCATACTTAATATTATACGACGCCCGCTAATAATTATTATTTATTAAATTTTTAACTGTCTTAACTTTCCGCTTAAGTGTCTTAACTGTCTTAACTTTCCGCTTAACTGTCTTAACTGTCCACTTAGGTGTCTTAACTGTCCACTTAGGTGTCTTAATTGTCCACTTAGGTGTCTTAATTGTCCATTGCATTTCCTTTATAAAACTGATATTTTGAAGTATAAGTAATTAAATAATTAAACCAATATTTATTAAAATTTAAAGATGAACAATGAGACTGAAATAATAGATAATTTTGATCGTGATTTGTCATCGTTTAACATTCAAACAGAGGCGATCGCCATCGTTGGTATGGCGTGTAGGTTTCCAGGAGCAAACAATTATAACGAGTTTTGGAAAAATCTAGAACAAGGAACGGATAGTATAACAGAGATACCTCAAGAGCGTTGGAATCTTGAGAATTTTTATTCTTCAAATATTGAAATTCCTAATACAAGTAATAGCAAATGGGGAGGATTTATCGAAGATATAGATAAATTTGACGCAAATTTTTTTCAGACATCAGCTCGTGAAGCTAATCGAATAGACCCCCAACAAAGGTTGATGCTAGAACTGAGTTGGTCATGCATTGAAGATGCTGGCTATTCACCATTAGAATTATCAGGAAATAATGTTGGTGTTTTTATTGGCGTTTGTAATTTCGATTATAAAGAATTACAAGATAAGGGCGAAGTCATTGAAGGATATAATTCTACAGGTACATATACTTGTATTATCCCTAATCGAATTTCCTATTTTTTCAACTTTCATGGCCCTAGTATTCCTGTAGACACTGCTTGTTCTAGCTCACTTGTGGCAATTCATCAAGCTGTAAATGCGCTTAATCAAAATGAATGTGAAATGGCATTAGTTGGTGGTGTCAGTGTATTGTGTACACCAACTAGCTATATATCTTTCAGCAAATTGGGGATGTTATCACCTGAAGGCAAATGCAAAGCCTTTGATGCCAAAGCAGATGGTTATGTGCGAGGTGAAGGCGCAGGTGTCATTTTATTAAAACCTTTAAAAAAAGCAGTTGAAGATAAAAATTATATTTATGGAATAGTTAAAGGAAGCGCCATAAATCATGGTGGTCATGCCCGAACTTTAACTTCTCCTAATGCTTATTCCCAATCAAAAGTTGTGAGAGCCGCATATATAAAAGCAAATATTCAACCTGATACTGTATCTTATATAGAAGCTCATGGAACAGGTACGCCATTAGGCGACCCAATTGAAATTAATGGTTTAAAACGGGCATATACACAACTGTATCAGCACTATGCTATTGAACCCACTACAGAAAACTATTGTGGATTAGGTTCGGTAAAAACAAATATTGGACATTTAGAATCAGCAGCAGGTATTGCTGGAGTCATAAAAATCTTATTGGCAATGAAATATAAAAAATTGCCAGGAATAAATAATTTTCAGGAATTAAACCCCCGAATTAAGTTAGATGGTAGTCCATTTTATATAGTTAAAGAAACAGAAGACTGGCAACATTTAAAGACAAAAAAAGGAAAAATTATTCCTAGACGAGCAGGTGTAAGTTCCTTTGGTTTTGGGGGTGTTAATGCCCATGTAATCCTAGAAGAGTCACCAGTGTCAGAAGAAACGCTGGCTACGAAAATTGAGCGTCCAAGCCACTTGATGACACTTTCGGCAAAAACCGATCGCGCTTTAAAAGAACTGGCAAAAGAATATCAAATTTATTTAAGAAGCTCCGATTTAAAGATACCGCTAACAGATATTTGTTACACTGCCAACACTGGGCGATCGCATTTTAACCACCGTCTTGCTATTGTGGCGGACTCTAGAGAGCAGTTAATCGATCGACTCACTGCTTTTGCATCTGGGAAAGACACCGCAGGCTTAATTAGTCGTCAACTAAGCAAACAGCCAGCAAAAATAGCTTTCTTGTTTACTGGCCAAGGCTCCCAGTATATCAACATGGGTCGCCAACTCTACGATCACCAACCCATATTCCGCCAAACTATAGAGCAGTGCGATGAAATTCTCCGTCCTTATCTGGAGCATTCTCTGTTAGAGGTACTGTATCCTAGCCAAGAAGCTTTTGAGCATTTACTGGATCGAACCGCCTATACCCAACCAGCGTTGTTTGCTATTGAATATGCTCTGTATCAACTATGGAAATCTTGGGGCATTGAGCCAAATGTAGTACTAGGTCATAGCGTAGGTGAATATGTTGCTGCTTGTGTGGCTGGCGTTTTTAGCTTAGAAGATGGACTCAAACTCATTGCCTATCGCGGACAGTTGATGCAGCAGTTGCCTTCTGGTGGCGAGATGGTTTCACTGATGGCTTGTGAGGAGAGAGTACGGAAAGTTATAGCACCATTTAACGACACAGTGGCGTTGGCGTTCGCGCAGCGTCTCGTAGAGAAGCCCGCCGTAGGCATCGCTGCTATCAACGGCCCCAAAAGTGTAGTTATATCTGGAGCCAGTGAAGACATTGCTGCTATTTGTCAGCAACTTTCAATACAGGGGGTAAAAACCAAGCGCTTACAAGTATCCCACGCTTTCCATTCTCCGTTGATGACACCCATGTTGAAGGAGTTTGAGCAAGTAGCTAGTCAAATAACCTACAAGCAACCCCAGATACCATTAGTCTCTAATGTCACCGGAAAACTTGCTGACGAGAATATCGCCAATGCTCAATACTGGGTGACTCACATCCGGCAAACAGTGCGGTTTGCCGATAGTATGCAGACATTACATCAGCTTGGGTATGAAGTCTTTTTGGAGGTTGGGCCTAAACCCATTTTGTTGGGTATGGGGCGTGAGTGCTTGCCTGAAGGCGTGGGTTCATGGTTGCCTTCTCTGCGTCCGGGAGTACCAGAATGGCAACAACTGCTTTCTAGTTTGGGTGAGTTATACGTAGGCGGAATGGCAATAGATTGGTCAGGGTTTGACCGTGACTATTCCCGCAAGAAAGTTACATTACCCACTTATCCATTTCAAAGGCAGCGCTATTGGATTGAGAATACTCCGCGTCGCCATCAACAGCAACGAAACTCGACAAAGCTGCACCCATTATTAGACAAAAAACTCCAGTTACCCTTAAGCAAAGAAATCGTGTTTGAGTCTGAATTCAGTACTCAAACCCTACCGTTTTTATTAGATCATCAAGTTTATAACCAAATTGTTGTACCTGGAGCCTGTCATCTCTCCTTGCTATTGGGTGCAGCAGATTTGACTTTCGCCAGTGAGTCCTGTCTGTTAGAAAATATAGTTTTCCCCCAGGCATTGGTCGTCCCTGAAGGCGAAGTCCGCACAGTACAACTGGTACTTTCTCCAGAGGCGAGTGACGCATCTTTCAAACTCATCAGCTTTGATACAGTCTCCAACGCAAGTAATCAAGTAAGTGAGTGGTTAGTCCATGCCACAGGAAAAATCACGAAAGGCGTTAATACTACACCAGAAACCGTCTTACTCCAAGAGATACAGACACGCTGTACTCAACAAATCACTGCTGGGGAAATTTACCAAAGTTGGCAAAAGCGACAGATTCAATATGGTGTCAGCTTCCAGTGGCTTGATTCGGTCTGGTGGAAAGAAGGAGAAGCTTTAGGCAAGCTCAAATGGATTTCAGTAGTAGACGGTTTAGAAAAGTATCAATTATATCCAGGGCTTTTGGACTCTTGCTTGCAACTAATCAACACTTTCTTTCCTAGCGAAGACACTTTTGTACCCTCTGCAATTGAGAGTTTCCGGTTTTACCAACGTCCTCAAAATCAGCAGTTATGGTGTCATGCAATGCAACGGCAGTTAGATAACTCTAATAGCAACAAGCTATTAGCAGATATTAAACTTTTTGACGCTAACGGACAGTTGATTGCAGACATCAAAGGTTTTGAGGCTAAAAAAGCAACTCCTAACACTTTATTACAAAGTCTCCAGCGAGACTTTAAAGAAAATTCTTTAGAGAATTGGCTATATAAAGTAGAGTGGCAACCTCAAGTGCGCTTTAGCAATGAGCAGCTGTCTCCAGATTATCTGCCAGCAATTGCAGAAATTAGTCGTAAACTTCAGCCACAACATTCTCAATTGATGGCTGAACCACAGCTAGAATTTTATGAAGCAGCAGTCAGAGAGCTAGAAGCACTCAGTATTGGCTATGTGCTGCAAGCCTTGATAGCAATGGGGTGGAAACCGCAGCTAGGGCAATGCTTCACTACAGATGCGATCGCTAACCAATTAGGTATAATCAGCCAACACCAAAGGCTATTCAAGCGACTGTTAGAGATGTTAGCCGAAGTAGGGGTGTTAGAGGCAAAAGCTTTTGAGTGGCAAGTTATTCGCCAGCCAGAAGTTAGCGATCCGCAAGCTAAATTAAATACCCTATTAACTCAATATCCAATAGCAAATGCTGAATTCATCCTACTAGGACGTTGCGGCGCATCATTAGCCCAAGTTCTACGGGGCGAATGTGACCCATTGCAATTGCTTTTTCCCGAAAACGACTCAACTACAGCCCAGTTATATGAGAATTCGCCATTGACAAAGGTGACGAATATCTTAGCCCAACAAACCCTAGTCTCAATTGTCGAGCATTTACCAACTGGACGCGGATTAAGAATATTAGAAATTGGTGCTGGAACTGGTGGAACAACTGCTTACCTACTACCACATTTACCCGGAGAACAAACTCAATATCATTTCAGTGATATTGGTATCTCTTTTACCCAAAAAGCCCAAGAGAAATTTCAGGATTTTCCATTTGTAAAATATCAAGTATTAGACATTGAAAAAGACCCCTTAAGCCAAGGATTTGAAAAGCATCAATATGATGTAATTGTGGCTGCCAATGTCTTACACGCTACCCAAGATTTGCAACAAACCCTCAAGCACACCAAGCAATTATTAGCACCACAGGGCATATTAATTTTATTGGAAACAACTCAACGTCAGCGTTGGGTAGACTTAATCTTTGGCTTAACTCCAGGATGGTGGCGATTTAACGATTTGCAATTGCGTCCAGACTATCCCTTGATTAGTGCTGCTCAATGGCAAAAAATATTGCAAGAAACTGGGTTTACAAGCACAGTTAATCTATCACCATCTCAACAGTCTTCAGCAATGGTGATGCTGGCACAAGTAGTACCGCCAAATGAGCCAGTACAAATTGAGCCAAAACATTGGCTGTTATTCGCAGATCGGTTAGGTATAGCGCAACAGTTAGCACAAAAGCTAGATACTCACTCACAAGTTTGTACATTGGTGTTCGCTGGCGAGGAATATGAACAATTAGCGCCACAACAGTTCAAAATTAACCCAAGCGATCCACAACATTATCAAAAGTTATTGCAGGCAATTAATAGCACCTTGCCTTTGTATGGTGTCGTTCATTGCTGGAGTTTAGATACAGTTAAAGCCGCAGAACTCACCACAGCCGATTTAACTACGGCATCTTTGCTAGGGTGTGGAAGCACTCTGCATTTAGTCCAGGCATTAACAGGGGTTAATTTCTTGACTCATCCTCGTCTCTGGTTAGTAACTCAAGAAGCAGTGGCAATTACCAACCTAGAAGGAGTAGCTCAATCAAGCTTGTGGGGAATGGCAAGGGTAATTGCTACAGAACATCCAGAACTCAACTGTGTGCAAGTAGATTTGTCTCCAAAAGTAGATGCTGAAGTGATGCAAGCCTTATTTGAAGAAATGTGGTTTCCCATAAAAGAAGACCACGTTGCCTTCAGAGATCGCCTACGTTATGTCGCCAGATTAGTTCGTTACCAGCAGTCTAAAGACGATATAGAAACAGCAGCACACAAGCCGCTAAGGTTCCGTGAGGATAGTACCTACCTGATAACTGGCGGTATGGGTGGTTTGGGTTTATTGGTAGCTCATTGGATGGTACAGCAGGGAGCAAGACATTTGGTGCTAGTTGGGCGTAGTCCTGCAAGTCTTGCTGTTAATGAACAACTTCAAGAATTAGAACAAGCTGGCGCTCAAGTAAAAGTTGTTCAGGCAGATGTGTCTGATATCGAACAAATCGCAAAATTACTAAGAGAAATTGAGCAAACTTTACCACCACTGCGAGGAATTATTCATTCTGTTGGTATTTTGGATGATGGCGTCATACAACAACAGAACTGGCAACGCTTTGCAAAAGTTTTGGCTCCAAAGGTACAAGGAGCTTGGCATCTGCATACTTTAACTCAGAAGCAGGATTTAGACTTCTTTGTGATGTTTTCTTCTATAGCTTCTTTAATTGGTAATCCAGGTCAATCCAATCATGCAGCAGCCAATGCTTTTCTTGATGCTTTAGCGTATCATCGCCAGGCTCAGGGACTACCAGGTTTGAGCATTAACTGGGGAGCTTGGTCGCAAATAGGAGCCTTTGCACAGCGTCAACTAGATGAGCAAACAAAAACGCGGGGTATTGGAACATTTACCCCAGAACAGGGATTAGCTGCTCTCGATAAATTACTGTATCAATCCTCTACCCAAGTTGCAGTTATACCCATTAATTGGGTGCAGTTTTTGGAAAAATCAGCTTCAGTTTCGCCGTTGTTTGCTAACTTTCTCGAAACTTCAGTAAAAACTGTGGTTGTGCAACATGATTTGGTTGAACAATTAAAGACAACAAATATTACCAAAGGTCGAAAAATTTTGCACGATCATATTTGTTCAGCAGTAGCCAAAGTCCTCGGTTGGCAATCAGAACCAATAGATTTACACAAAAAGTTTTTCGAGCTAGGTATGGATTCGCTAACTTCTTTAGACTTGAAAAATCATTTGCAAAAGACTTTAAAATGTTCTTTGCCAATAAATTTAGTTTTTGAGTATCCTAATGTAGAGTTGCTAACTAATTATTTAATACAAGAACTAGGTTTAGATTCTGATAACGAATCTGCTAAAGGAATTCAGCATAATAATGAGCTACCTCAAATAGGAAATATCAAAAATAGCAAGAAAATTAGGATAGAGTTATGAATTTATTAGAATTTTTACAAGAGCTTTCTTTTAAAGGACTTGAGTTGAGCCATGATGGAGAAAAATTACTAATAGATGGTTCTGAAAGTTTGTTGACTCCTGATGTAATTGCTCAACTCCAACAACATAAAACTGAAATTTTAGATTTACTGCGCGATCGCCCAGATATTTTAAATATTTATCCTCTGTCCTACGGTCAACAAGCACTGTGGTTTTTGTGGCAACTAGCACCTGAAAGTTCTGCCTATAACGTATCCTTTGCGTGCCGTATATGTTCTCCTGTAAATGTTAGGACTTTACAAAAAAGTTTCCAAGTTATTTTTGACCGCCATCCGCAGTTGCGTAGTAAATTTTTTAAGCAAGGTAATAATGTTGTTCAGCAGATTCATCAAACTCAGTTCACAGACTTTCAACAGATAAATTCCTGTGACTGGAGAGAACAGGATTTGGAGGAAGGAGTTCTTCAAGAACACCAACAACCCTTCAACATCGAAAACGACTCAATGATGCGAGTACGTTTGTTCACTCGCTCACAGCAAGAACATATATTGTTAATGACCGTACATCATATTGCTGTTGATGCTTGGTCTATTCTATTAATAATAGAAGAGTTGATAACGGTCTATGTTGCATTAGAGTCAGGTGTTCAGCCAACTCTTATTCCTTTGGATCACTCTTATATAGATTACGTTCGTTGGCAAAGAGAATTATTAACCAGTGTTCAAGGAGAAAAACTTTGGAACTATTGGCAGCAAAAACTGGCAGGAAAATTACCTGTACTTAACTTGCCAATAGATAGACCAAGACCACCCATACAAACCTACAACGGCGCTTCTTATAATTTCAAAATACCTCAAAAACTCACAGAAGAACTCAAAAGGTTAGCTCAAACAGAAGGCATATCTCAATACATAGTTCTACTAGCTGCATTTCAGGTTCTCTTGTATCGTTATACGGGACAAGAGGATATTCTCGTCGGCGCTCCCACTTCAGGTAGAACTCAACCTGAATTTATGCCGCTAGTTGGCTATTTTGTCGATCCTGTGGTCATAAGGGCGAGTTTGTCAGGAAATCCCAGTTTTCAAGAGTTTCTGATTCAAGTTGGAAGAACAGTATCAGAAGCTATAGCGCATCAAGATTTTCCTTTTGCTCTACTGGTAGAGCGATTGCAGCCACAGCGCGATCTGAGCCGCTCTCCTATTTTTCAGGCTGTATTTAACTTCCTTCTCCAGAACTTGCGGCAGTTTGAGCATACGCAACAACTTTGGTTAGGAGGTGAAGTAGATAAAGAAGTAGTAAAACTCAAACCTTTTGAAGTACCCCAGATGGATGGTCAGTTCGATCTAAATCTGACGATTGCAGAAGG
Organism: Nostoc sp. DedSLP04; assembly: GCF_034530775.1. Lineage (NCBI taxonomy): Bacteria > Bacillati > Cyanobacteriota > Cyanophyceae > Nostocales > Nostocaceae > Nostoc > Nostoc sp. DedSLP04. The sequence goes on from NZ_JAVRCL010000019.1 coordinate 13,908, forward strand.
AAATTCTTCTTTAGCTGGAATTTTCAAGTACAACACTGACCTTTTTGATGCCAGTACTATCGAGCGGATGGCGGGGCATTTTGTGACATTGCTTGAAGGGATTGTAGCAAATCCACAGCAAAATATTTCGCAATTACCCTTGTTGACACAACCTGAGCAGCAACAGTTACTCGCCGAATGGAACAACACACAGGTGGAGTATCACCAGAATAAATGTATCCATCAGTTGTTTGAAGAACAGGTAGTGTGTACCCCTGATGCAGTAGCAGTTGTATTTGAAAATCAACAACTCACCTATCACCAGTTGAACTGTCGCGCTAACCAGTTGGCACATTACTTGCGCTCATTAGGTGTAAAATCAGATACCTTGGTTGGTTTGTGTGTGGAGCGAACGCTCTACACCATTGTGGGAATACTAGGTATTCTTAAGACAGGTGGTGCATACCTACCACTTGACCCAGAGTATCCAACTGAGCGTTTAAGCTTTATGTTAGAAGACGCTCAAGTTAAGGTGATATTAACTCAACAGCAATTAGTAGACTCTATTCCTCAACATCAGGCGCATCTTGTTTGCTTAGACAGCGACTGGGAAAAAGTTGCTCAAGAGTGCGAATCAAATCTGGATAACACCGCAACAGGCGAGAACCTAGCATACATCATCTACACTTCAGGTTCCACAGGCAAACCCAAGGGCGTTTTAGTCAATCACTCAAATGTAGTGCGTCTGTTTGCAGCCACAGATTCTTGGTATCACTTTAGTCAAGATGATGTGTGGACAATGTTCCACTCTTATGCATTCGACTTTTCCGTGTGGGAAATTTGGGGCGCATTGCTGTATGGTGGGCGACTGGTAGTAGTTCCGTATTTAGTGACGCGATCGCCTGAATCGTTTTATCAGTTATTGTGTACTGAAAAAGTTACAGTTCTCAATCAAACGCCTTCGGCCTTCCGCCAATTAATTCAAGCTGAACAGTCAGGAATAACTGCTGGGGAATTGAATCTACGCTTAGTGATTTTCGGTGGTGAAGCTTTAGAAATCAAGAGCTTACAGCCTTGGTTTGACAGACACGGCGACACTTTACCGCAATTAGTGAATATGTACGGGATTACGGAGACAACTGTACACGTCACTTATCGCCCACTGAGCAAAGCTGATTTAAATCACAGTGCTAGTGTTATTGGTCGTCCGATACCCGATCTTCAGGTGTATATATTAGATGAATATTTTCAGCCAGTGCCAATTGGTGTCAGGGGTGAAATGTATGTGGGTGGCGCTGGAGTGACGCGTGGTTATCTCAATCGTCCAGAATTGACGAAACAAAGGTTTATTTCTAACGTATTTAATCAGTCAAAATTATATAAAACCGGGGACTTAGCACGGTATTTGCCTAATGGCGATTTAGAGTATTTAGGACGCATTGATAATCAAGTCAAGATTCGCGGTTTCCGCATTGAGTTGGGAGAAATTGAGACATTACTGGCTTCTCACCCTGCCATTTGGGAAAGTGTGGTGTTGGTGCAAGAGGATGAACCGGGCGACAAACGTTTAGTTGCTTATGTAGTGCCGCAGGTGGAACAATCTCCCACAGTCCCAGAACTGCGTCAGTTTTTAAAGGCAAAGCTCCCAGAGTACATGGTACCCAGTGCTTTTGTGCTCTTAGAATCCTTACCCCTGACCTCTAACGGTAAAGTAGATCGTCGCGCCCTGCCAAAACCAGAATTAGACAGCACACTGCTAGAAAAATTTGTCGCCCCGCGCACTCCAATGGAAGAAATGCTGGCACAGATTTGGGCAGAAGTCCTAAAAGTAGAGCAGGTAGGGATACATGATAACTTCTTTGAACTAGGGGGACACTCGCTACTAGCAACTCAACTGCTTTTACGCATTCGTACCAGCTTTAAAGTAGAACTGGCATTACGTGAGTTATTTGCAAGAGCGACAGTAGCTGAATTAGCCCAATCAATTGGGCAGTTACAGCAACAAATACTTCGACTTACCTCGGCTCCGCTCGGCACAAGTCGCTCAGTACAAGACTTAGAACTAACTTCGCCGCCTATTTTACCAAGGACAAAGGATGCAGAATTACCACTGTCTTATGCTCAACAGCGTCTGTGGTTTTTAGACCAGTTCGAGCCAAACAGCCCCTTCTATAATATTCCTATAGCTTTGCGCCTAGTGGGAAATCTCAATCGAGCTGGTCTAGAACAAAGCTTACAAGAGATTATTCATCGCCACGAAGCCTTACGCACCAACTTCATTACAGTTAACGAACAACCAACTCAAATTATTCAAACAGAAACGAATTGGAAAGTTTCAGTTGTTGAGTGTCAGCATTTATCTGCAACAGAACAAGCAATAGCCACACAAAAGTTAGTTCAACAAAACACTATTGAACCGTTTGACTTGAGCCAGGGAGCATTAATTAGGGCAACATTAGTAGTGCTGTCCGAGACAGAACACATATTGTTAATGTGTATGCACCATGTTGTCTCTGATGGCTGGTCAATGAGTATATTCGTCTCTGAGTTAGCAGCGCTGTACAATGCTTATGCTCAAGGTCGTCCCTCTCCATTAGTACCACTGACTTTACAGTATGCAGATTTCGCAATTTGGCAGAGACAGTGGCTGCAAGGGAATGTACTGCAACGCCAACTAAATTACTGGCAACAGCAACTAGCTTCAGCACCAGCTTTATTGTCCCTACCAACAGACCGACCAAGACCTGCGGTGCAGACTTTCGCTGGCGCAACTCAAGAATTTACACTCTCAGTAGAGTTAAGTCATAGGCTGACAAAACTGAGCCAAGAGCAAGGTTGTACTCTGTTTATGACACTGTTGGCAGCTTATGATATCTTACTTTACCGCTACACAAGGCAAGAAGATATTTTGGTGGGATCTCCCATTGCGAACCGCGATCGCTCTGAAATTGAAGGGTTAATTGGCTTTTTTGTCAACCCTTTAGTGATGCGTACTAATCTGGCAGGCAATCCGAGCTTTAGCGAATTACTTGGTCGTGTCCGCGAAATGGCAATGGATGCCTACGCTCATCAGGATTTGCCATTTGAAATGCTAGTTGAAGCATTGCAGCCAGAACGGAATCTTAGCCATACACCATTGTTCCAAGTGATGTTTACACTTGAGAATGCGGTCATGTCTGGAGTAGATATGGCTGGGCTAACAGTCAGTCCATTGCCCATAAAAGGCACAACAGCAAGGGTTGATTTAACTTTAATCATCCAGAACACTGCCACTGGACTGGTAGGGTTGTGGGAGTACAACACTGATTTGTTTGATGCCAGCACCATTGAGCGAATAACGGGTCATTTTGTGACGTTGCTTGCAGGAATTGTGGCAAATCCAGAGGAGCGAATTTCACAATTACCATTGTTGACACAACCTGAACAACGGCAGTTACTCGTTGAGTGGAATGATACACAGGTTGATTATCCAATAGATAAGTGTGTCCATCAATTATTTGAGGAGCAGGTAGAACGTACTCCAGATGCCATAGCAGTGGTGTTTGACCATCAACAACTCACTTACCACCAGTTGAATTGTCGTGCAAACCAGTTAGCGCACTACCTTAAATCATTGGGTGTAGGAGCAGATGTACTAGTGGGGTTGTCTGTAGAACGCTCTTTAGAGATGGTGGTAGGACTGCTTGGGATTCTCAAGGCAGGTGGTGCTTATGTGCCGCTTGACCCAGTATATCCCCAAGAACGTTTGAGCTTTATGTTAGAAGACGCTCAACTTTCAGTACTGTTAACCCAACAGCAATTAGTAGAATCTCTGCTCAAACATCAGGCGCGTATCGTCTGCTTAGACTCCGATTGGGAAAAAATTGCTCAAAATAAAGAGTCAAATTTGGGTAACACTGTAACACCCGATAACCTAGCATACGTCATTTACACTTCCGGTTCCACAGGTAAGCCCAAGGGCGTTTTAGTCAACCACTCAAATGTAGTTCGCTTATTTGCCGCGACAAATTCTTGGTATCACTTCAATCAAGATGATGTCTGGACAATGTTCCACTCTTATGCTTTCGATTTCTCTGTGTGGGAAATTTGGGGCGCACTGCTGTATGGTGGACGACTGGTAGTTGTGCCTTACTTGGTAACGCGATCGCCTGAATCTTTCTATCAGTTATTGTGTGAAGAAAAAGTCACAGTTCTAAACCAAACGCCTTCCGCTTTTTACCAGTTAATTCAAGCAGAACAGTCAGGAATAACTGCTGGAAAATTGAACTTACGCTTGGTAATTTTTGGTGGTGAAGCCTTAGAAATCAGGAGTTTACAGCCTTGGTTTGAACGTCACGGGGACACAAGACCTCAATTAGTGAATATGTACGGGATTACAGAAACCACCGTACACGTCACCTATCGTCCCTTGAGCAAAGCCGATTTAAATGGCACAGCCAGTGTGATTGGTCGTCCGATACCTGACCTTGAGGTGTATGTACTAAATGAATACAAACAGCCATTACCGATTGGCGTTCCTGGTGAAATGTACGTTGGTGGGAAAGGGGTGACACGCGGTTATTTGAATCGTCCTGAACTGACACGACAACGGTTTATCTCTCATCCTTTTAGCAACAATCCTCAAGCGCGACTATACAAAACAGGGGACTTAACGCGGTATTTGCCCAATGGCGAGTTAGAGTATTTAGGACGTATCGACAATCAAGTTAAGATTCGGGGCTTCCGCATTGAGTTGGGAGAAATTGAGGCAGCCTTAACACAACATCTGGCTGTAGGCGAAACTGTGGTAATCCTCCAAGAGGACGATCCTGACAATAAACGTCTGGTAGCATATATTGTCCCCGACCAAAACTATGCTTTTCCAATTTTACAAATACTTCGTTTTAAAAATAAAGGTCTGCTTAGTGACGGGTTACTCTATGAATTGCCGAATGGCATGATGATTGCCCACCTCAATAAAAACGAGACAGAATTCGTCTACAAAGAAGTTTGGGAAGAACAGGCTTATTTAAAACATGACATCACTATCAATGAAGGCGATTGTATCTTTGATGTGGGTGCCAATATCGGTATGTTCGCACTCTTCGCGGGTCAAATATGTAAAGATGTTTCTATTTACGCATTTGAGCCAATTCCGCCTGTTTTTGACGTGCTACGCATAAATTCCCAGAGCTATGGCTTAAATGTCAAACTGTTTAATCTTGGTCTTTCCAGCGAGACAAAAACTGACACGTTTACATATTATCCCCAGGTTTCTGTGATTTCCGGGTGCTTTGCTGATGCTACTCAAGAGCGAGAGACGATCAAATCCTTTTTGCTTAAACAACAAAGTATTGTATTAAACGATCCAGAAATCTCCGATCGGGCAATTGATGAACTGTTAGCAGAACGATTGCAGAGTCAGCAATTCATTTGTCAGTTAAGAACAATTTCTGATGTGATTGCTGAACATGGCGTTGAAAGGATCGATTTGCTGAAAATCGACGTGGAGAAAAGTGAGCAGGATGTGCTTTCTGGCATCCAGCAAGAAGATTGGCAAAAGATCCAGCAGATAGTTGTAGAAGTTCATAACACCAATGGTAGGTTGGAGGAGATTGTAGCTCTGCTAAAAGAACGTGAGTTCGACCTAACTATTGAGCAGGATGCTTTACTAGAAGATACTGGACTCTACAATATCTATGCCAGACGATCATCTCTAAAGCAGTACCAACCAGAGGAGCAGAGAAGCAAGTTAGTCTGCAATCTTATGCAACCGACCTGGAGCAATTCGAGTTTATTAGTCAGTGAGGTTCGCCGCTTTCTACAAAAGAAGCTACCTACTTACATGGTGCCAAGTGCTTTTGTGCTGCTGGAATCCTTACCCTTGACTGTCAACGGCAAAGTAGACCGCCGTGTTTTACCAAAACCAGACTTCAACAGCACACTGCTAGAAAAATATGTAGCTCCACGCACGCCAATTGAAGAAATACTGACACAAATGTGGGCGCAAGTGCTGAAAGTAGAAAAAGTCGGCATACATGACAACTTCTTTGAACTTGGGGGACACTCACTACTAGTAACGCAACTGCTTTCACGCATTCGCAACATTTTTAAAGTAGAATTACCATTGCGTAGCTTATTTGCTGCACCAACAGTTGCAGAGTTGTCCCAAAACATTCAACCGTTGCAGCAACAAATACTTCGACTTCGCTCAGTACAAGACTTAGAACTAACAGCATCACCCATCTTACCAAGAGCAAGTAACGCAGAATTACCTCTGTCTTATGCCCAAACAAGGCTATGGTTTTTAGACCAGTTAGAGCCGAATAGTGCTTTATACAACATACCCTTAGCTTTGCGTCTAACGGGAAATCTCAATCGGGCTGCTTTGGAACAAAGTTTGCAAGAAATTATTCATCGCCACGAAGCTTTACGCACCAACTTCGTCATTGTTGATGGGCAACCAACTCAAGTTATTAGGGAACAGGGAATAGTATCAGTTGTTGATTTAACGCATTTACCTACAATCGAGCAAGAAAGTTCTTTACAGCAATTAGTGCAACAACAAGCTATTCAATCTTTTAACCTAGCAACTGAACCATTAGTTAGGGCGAAGTTACTTGTGCTGTCGCAGACAGAACACGCCTTATTAGTGTGTATGCACCACATAGTCTCTGATGGCTGGTCAATGGATGTGTTTGTTCAAGAACTAGCGATGCTGTACGATGCTTATTCTCAAGGTAAGCCGTCATCCTTAACACCATTGCCGATTCAGTATGCAGATTTCGCCTTATGGCAGAAAGATTGGTTGCAAGGAGATGTACTGCAAAGCCAACTAAGTTACTGGCAACAACAACTCAAAGATGCACCAGCTTTATTATCACTGCCTACAGACCGACCAAGACCTGCTGTGCAGACATTCAATGGCGCAAATCTACAGTTTACACTATCAGTTGAGTTGACTAATAGACTAACAAAACTGAGCCAGGAGCAAGGAACTACCTTGTTCATGACGCTCTTGGCAGCTTATGATATCCTACTTTACCGCTACACAGGGCAAGAAGATATTTTGGTGGGGTCTCCTATTGCGAACCGCGATCGCTCTGAAATAGAAGGGTTAATTGGCTTTTTTGTCAATACCTTAGTGATGCGTACCAATTTGGCAGGTAATCCGAGCTTTAGCGAATTACTCACTCGTGTTCGGGAAATGGCTTTAGGAGCTTATACTCATCAAGACTTGCCATTTGAAATGCTAGTGGAAATATTACGACCAGAGAGGGATCTCAGTCATGCACCACTGTTCCAAGTGGCGTTTTCCCTCCAGAATGCACCGATGCAGCAAGTAGATTTTGCTGAGTTAACTGTCAATCCATTAATAGTAGAAGGAATAACTGCTAAGTTTGATGTGTCTTTATTAATAGAAAACACCACTACTGGACTGGTTGGGTGGTGGCAATATAACACTGACTTGTTTGATGAGCGCACCATTAAGCGAATGACTGGTCATTTTGTGACCTTGCTCGAAAGTATTGTTGCTAATCCACAGCAACAAATTTCCCAATTACCTTTGCTTACACAAGTTGAACAGCATCAGTTATTAGTTGAATGGAACTCCACTCAGGCGGACTATCCTCAAGATAAGTGTATCCATCAGTTGTTTGAGGAGCAAGTTCAGCGTACCCCCGATGCTGTGGCTGTGGTGTTTGGCAGTGAACAACTGACTTATAAGCAGTTGAATTGTCGTGCTAATCAATTGGCTCATTACCTGCGTTCATTGGGTGTGAAGCCAGATGTGTTGGTGGGTATTTGTGTAGAGCGTTCTTTAGAGATGCTGATAGGACTGTTGGGGATTCTCAAGGCAGGCGGAGCATACCTACCACTTGACCCAGATTATCCGACTGAGCGTTTGCGTTTCATGTTGGAAGATGCTCAAGTTTCGGTGCTGCTGACTCAACAGCGACTTATTGATAGACTCCCTGAGCATCGAGCAAACCTTGTCTGTTTGGATGAGGTATGGAAAAAAATTGAGCAAAACAATCAAGATAACCCAACCAGTGGAGTTAAAGCCTTTCATTTAGCTAATGTTATTTATACTTCTGGCTCAACAGGTAAACCTAAAGGTGTGATGGTTGAGCATAAAGGACTATGCAACTTAACTCAAGCTCAGATTCAGACTTTTAGCGTAGACTGTCATAGCCGCATTCTCCAGTTTGCTTCCTTCAGTTTTGATGCTTCTATCTGGGAAGTAGTGATGGCTTTGGGATCGGGTGCAACGCTGTATCTGGGAACAAAAGATTCTCTATTGCCAGGTAAGCCATTAATTGAGCAATTACGCAATTATGGCATTACCCACATTACCCTACCACCATCGGCGTTAGCAGTGATGCCTAGTGAAGAACTGCCGACACTGCAAACAATCATCGTAGCTGGAGAAGCTTGTTCTGCGGAATTAATTAAGCAATGGTCTGTAGGTAGAAACTTCTTCAACGCCTACGGCCCGACAGAAGCTAGTGTCTGCGCCACGATTTGCAAAGCTACGCCGAAGGCGAACGCAAAATGCACTGATGACGATGAGAAAATATCTATAGGTAAAGCGATCGCTAACACACAGATTCATATTTTAGACGAGTATTTGCAACCCGTACCTGTGGGTGTACCAGGGGAACTACACATTGGTGGTGTGGGGTTAGCAAGAGGCTACCTCAACCGTCCCGAACTAACCCAGGAAAAATTCATTACTAACCCCTTTGGTACTGGTCGTCTCTATAAAACTGGGGATTTGGCGCGTTATCTACCAGATGGTAATATCGAATACATAGGGCGCATTGACAATCAGGTAAAAATTCGGGGCTTCCGCATCGAGATAGGAGAAATTGAAGCAGCACTGAGCCAACATAGTGATGTGCAGATATGTTGTATCATTGCTCGTGAAGAAACTCCAGGTAATACTTGTACTGAGCGAGGTCGAAGTAAGCGTTTAGTCGCTTACGTAGTGCCGCAAAAAGACATAACTTGTACTGAGCGACTTGTGCCGAGCATCTCGACTTTGCTCGATGGAGCCGGAGCCGAGGTAAGTCGAAGTACACTCACAACGAGCGAACTGCGGCAATTCCTTTCTAATAAACTGCCTGGGTATATGATTCCAAATGTTTTTGTGATGCTGGAGTCTTTACCTCTGACACCCAACGGCAAAGTAGACCGTCGTGCTTTGCCTGCTCCAGATTTACAACAGGAACTATCAGATTATGTAATGCCAAATACAGAAGTAGAAAGCATCATTGCTGGCATTTGGCAAAAAGCATTAGCAGTAGAAAAGGTAGGAATCTACAATAATTTCTTTGAGCTAGGAGGTCATTCGTTACTACTGGTAAAAATTAATCACGAATTACAAGAAGAATTGGGGCTGGAACTGTCAATAGTTGATATGTTTAATTACCCAACCATACATAGTTTGAGCCAATACTTAAATACTAAGTCTTATCAAGAAGAACCCACAAAACAAAATAATTATCGGACTCAATCTCATAACGAAGTTAAGTCTTTAAGAAAACAACAATTGGAATCCAGGCAACAATATCGTTCTCAGAGGAAAAGGTAAAAATGACAATAAATTCAGTTCATAAAAATAATGAATTTAATGATTCGGAAATAGCTATAATTGCTGTTTCCGGTAGATTTCCAGGCGCAAAAGATATCGAGTCATTTTGGCAAAATCTACGTGATGGAGTAGAGTCTATCTCCTCGCTAACTAATGAAGAATTAATAAATTCTGGCGTTTCTCTAGATTTACTAAATAACCCAAATTATGTAAAAGCTAGTGCTTTTATATCAGATATTGATTTGTTTGATGCAAATTTCTTTACTTATAGTGCAAAAGAAGCTGAGTTAATAGACCCACAACAACGCTTATTTTTAGAATTAGCTTGGGAAGCTGTAGAAAAAGCTGGTTATGACCCAGAAACTTACAATGGTTTAATTGGGGTTTATGGTGGTGTGGGGATGAGTAGGTATTTGCTCAATAATCTCATTCCTCATCATCAATTATTAGAAACAATTGACCCTCTACAACTGGGAATCTCTAACGATAAAGATTTTGTACCGACACGAGTTGCATATAAACTCAACTTGACTGGCCCCGCAGTAAATGTGCAAACAGCCTGTTCTACTTCTTTGGTTGCAGTTCACTTTGCTTGTCAAAGTCTCTTAAATGGTGAATGTGACATAGCTTTAGCTGGTGGAGTTTCTATCAGCATTCCTCAAAAAACAGGTTATTTGCATCAACCGGAGATGATTCTTTCTCCCGATGGACACTGCCGTGCTTTTGATGCTAGGGCACAAGGGACAATTGCTGGTAGCGGTGCTGGTATTGTGGTGTTGAAAAGATTAAAGGATGCAATAAGCGATCGCGACCACATCCATGCAATTATTAAAGGTTCAGCCATCAATAATGATGGTGCAATGAAAGTTGGCTACACTGCGCCTAGTGCCAGTGGTCAAGCAGCAGTCATTGGAGAAGCTCAAGCTATAGCAGATGTAGATGCCGAAACAATTTCCTACATCGAAGCTCATGGTACAGCTACACCTTTAGGAGATCCGATAGAAATTGCCGCTTTAACTCAAGCTTTTAATCAAACTACAGATAAAAAAGGTTTCTGCGCTATTGGTTCGGTAAAAACTAACTTTGGACATTTGGATACAGCAGCAGGTGTCGCAGGTTTAATTAAAACTGTATTAGCACTGCAATATAAAATGCTGCCTCCTAGTTTGCACTACCAGACACCTAATCCCAAAATTGATTTTGCCAACAGTCCTTTTTATGTCAATACAACCTTGACTGAATGGAAAACAAATAACACTCCTCGCCGTGCTGGGGTTAGTTCTTTTGGTATGGGAGGGACTAATGCTCATGTGATTTTAGAAGAAGCAACTCAATTCAAAATTCAAAATTCAAAATTCAAAAATAAATATTTATTGTTGTGTTTATCGGCTAAGACTGCAAGTGCGCTTGAGAAGACGACAGCTAATTTAATTGAGCATTTAAAAGAGCATCCTGAACTTAACTTAAGTGATGTCGCTTATACCCTAAATAGTGGTCGCCGGGGTTTTAATTATCGACGGATGTTAATTTGTCACGATTTAGAAGATGCTGTTAAAGCTCTCAGTAGTTTAGATCCAAAACAAGTTTTTACTAATTACACAGAAATTACAGAACGGCCTGTTGCTTTTATGTTTCCCGGACAAGGTTCTCAGTACGTCAACATGGCGCGGGAAATTTATGAAACTGAGATAGTGTTTAGAGAACAAGTTGATTATTGCTCAGAAATTCTTAAACCTTTACTAGGGCTGGATTTACGTCATATTATTTATCCTAGTGAAGAAAAGCTTGATGAAGCATCCAAGCAACTTCAACAAACAGGAATTGCTCAACCTGCTATTTTTGTAATTGAATACGCCCTAGCTAAATTATGGCAGTCTTATGGAGTGGAACCACAAGCTGCGATCGGTCATAGTATTGGCGAATATGTAGCAGCCACTCTAGCAGAAGTTTTTTCCCTAGAAGATGCCTTATCTTTGGTAGCAGCACGCGGACAGATGATGCAGCAACTACCCACTGGGGCAATGCTTTCAATTCCCCTGCCCGCAGACAAGGTAAAATCCCTATTAGGGACAGAACTTTCTCTAGCAGCAATTAATCAACCCTTGCAATGTGTAGTTTCCGGTTCCATACCAGAAATCGAAGCACTACAAAGTCAGCTTGCTACTCAAGGGATTGAATGCCGTCGTCTGCATACGAACCATGCCTTCCATTCGCAAATGATGGAACCAATCTTAGAGGCATTTGCAGAGCGAGTCAAAAAAGTTACTTTAAATCCACCAAAACTTCCTTATATCTCTAACCTGACTGGTACTTGGATTAAAGTCAGTCAAGCCACAAATCCTGACTATTATGCTCAACATCTGCGTTCCACAGTGCTGTTTGCCTCTGGTGTAGAGAAATTATTACCAACACCAGAGCAGGTCTTACTAGAGGTAGGGCCAGGACACGCACTAACTACATTAGTTAAAAGACATCCAGACAAAGCAGACACACAAACGGTCTTAACTTCGGTACGTCATCCCCAAGAAAAGCAATCTGATAGTCATGTTTTATTGACCACATTAGGTCAACTCTGGTTGACTGGTGTCAAAGTAGATTGGTTTGGATTTTATAGTCATGATGAATATTATCGTCTTCCCTTACCAACTTATCCCTTTGAACGCCAACGTTATTGGATTGACCCTCCACAAAAAGCATCTTGGGGAAAGTTGCAAATACCCACAACATCGCAATTGTGGACGTCGCTTACACAAGCGGGTCAAAAACAAGCAAGTGTGAACAATGCAGAATTTAACGAGTTAACCTATCAAGGAAACAAACAGTGGTTAGATAGTTTATGTACAGCCTACATAAATTATGCATTGCAGCAATTACGGGCTTTTAGTAATCCCGAAGAAAAATATTTTTTGGAGAATTTGTTAACGCAATACCATATTTCTTCCCGCTATCAACAATTGTTCTGTAGATGGTTACAAATATTAGTAGAACAAGGACAACTACAGCAACAAGAGGAATTATTTGTTGGGCTAGTGCCATGTTCACAAAATGATATTGATGAATATTTAGAAGAAGTCAGAGTGAGGTTTTCTGATTCATCTTTAGTAGATTTAGATTTAGTGCAACGCTGTGGTGAAAATTTAGCTGCTATTGTTGTTGGTGAACAAGAACCATTAGAAATTTTCAATGAACTGGTTTACCAAAAAGAACATAAAGGTTCAGATACAGAATCTGCCTTAATGAATTACTACAACTCTATCTTGCGCTCAAGCTTAGAACAGGTAGTCAAATTATTGCCACCATCGATTCATCTGAGAGTGCTAGAAATCGGTGCAGGTACTGGTATGTCTACACAAGCTTTATTACCTGTGTTGCCATTCCAACAAACCAACTATACTTTTACTGATATTGGTAGTGCCTTTCTGACTCAAGCACAACAGAAGTTTAAGGAATATTCATTTGTTGAATATAAGTTATTAGATATAGACAAGTCACCAACTGAGCAAGGATTTGAGAAGCATAGCTTTGATATAGTTATAGCTTCTAATGTTTTGCACGCAACTCAAAACATAGATCAAACACTCCACCATGTCCGGTCTTTATTAGCTCCTAGCGGCTTCCTCTTACTGTGGGAAATTACTCAACCGAAAATAGATTTTGATATTAGTTGGGGTCTGCTATTAAAACCTTTAAATGATACAAGACGCAGCCCAGGTCAGCCTTTTATCATTAAAGACCAATGGTTTGACGCATTACACGCTCAAGATTTTGTTCAAGTTGCCGCTTTTCCTGAAAATGAAGCATTTGAGCATAAAATTATTATGGCTCAAGCTTCTGCATCAGCTGCATTTAGCCAAATTTATAAGCAAAAAGAAACTGGCTTGGAAGCAGAGATTTCATTACAAATAAATCCGAATGTTTTTCAGCAAGAAGAATTATCTACACTTTATTCAAGACCTGATTTACCCAATGCTTATGTAGCTCCTCGTAATGAAATTGAGCAAAAAATTGCCATTGTTTGGCAAGAATTTTTGGGAATTAAACAAATAGGAATCCATGATAACTTTTTTCAATTAGGAGGAGATTCTTTAATAGCGGTTCAAGTTGTATCTAGATTACGAAATACTTTTTCTATTCAATTAACTGTAACAAATCTGTTTGAATTTCCTACTATAGCTGAAATAGCACCAAAGTTGGAGAAAGAACCAGAATCAGATATTAATTTAGATGCAATTGATAGAGAAGAAATAGCAATTTGATTAAATAAATTTTAATTAATAATTACCAATTAGGTGACGTGGAGGTAAGTTTCTGTGAATATCGAAGAATTGGTAGCCGATCTGACTAAGCAGGGTGTGAAGTTGTGGGTTGAGAGCGAGCAGTTGCGTGTTAATGCCCCCAAAGGAGTATTGACACCAGACACTCGTAATTTACTGGTTAACCGTAAAGCAGAACTTGTTTCGTTGCTGCACCAGAAAAATGAGTTAGTAAAGTTCACTGGAGGTATCGCTACTAACACAGATTTATCCCCGATCAAAGTCGATCGTCCTCAGAATTTACCTCTGTCTTTTGGCCAAGAACAAATCTGGTTATTGAACCAGTTGGAACCAGATAACCCCTTCTACAACGAACAAGCAGCTCTAAAACTGCACGGTCAGTTGAACGTCATAGCACTAGAGCAAAGTCTCAACAAAATTATCTCTCGCCACGAAGCATTACGTACCAACTTCGACACCATCAACGAGCAGCCAGTCCAAGTAATTGCTGACAGCTTAATCTTAAGTCTGCCAATTATAGATTTAACAGATTTACCTAAAAGTGAAAAAGCGATCGCTTGTCAGCAATTAGCCACAGCAGAAACAACTCGACCCTTTGCCCTTGCTAATTCTCCTTTAATTCGAGCTTCTGTGCTTAAACTCACAGAGGTAGAACACGTCTTGCTAATCACAATACACCATATTGTTTTTGATGGTTGGTCAATGGGTGTGATAATGCGGGAATTAGCAACCATTTACTCAGCCCTTAGCAATAACTTATCTCCAGAGTTACCTGAGCTACCAATTCAGTATGCCGACTTTGCTATTTGGCAACGGCAGTGGTTACAAGCAGAAATACTCGAAACACAGCTTGACTATTGGAAACAACAACTTAAAAACGCTCCTACCTTACTAGAATTACCCACAGACAGACCAAGACCAGCTATTCAAACTTTCCGAGGCGCACTCTACAGTGTTGAACTTTCAAATCAACTGAGTCAAGCAGTTGCTAATTTCACCAGGCAAGAGGGAGCTACTCTGTTCATGACGCTGTTCGCAGCATTTGCTACCTTGCTTTATCGCTATACAGGCTCCGATGACATTTTAGTAGGCACACCCATTGCTAAACGCGATCGCACCGAACTTGAAGGGTTAATTGGCTTTCTTGTCAACACTTTAGTATTACGTACCGATTTGTCAGACAACCCCACTTTTCAACAGTTACTGAACCGAGTGCGGCAACTGACACTTTTAACTTCTGCTCATCCAGACCTGCCCTTTGAAGAGTTGGTAAAAGCATTGCAGCCACAGCGAGACCTCAGCCATACACCACTGTTTCAGGTGATGTTTGTTCTCGAAAATGCTCCCATGTCTGAAGTAGAGTTTACTGGGTTAACTGTCAGTCCGTTAGCGACAGAAAGAACAATTGCCAAGTTTGATTTGACTTTATTCATTAAAAATACTAACTCTGGGCTGGCAACTGTGTGGCAATACAACACAGACTTGTTTGATGCGCCCACCATAGAGCGGATGGCGGGTCATTTTGTGACCTTGCTCGAAAGCATTGTTACTAATCCACAACAGCAAATTTCCCAATTGCCTCTACTGACACAAGCACAACAACGACAGTTACTTGTCGAATGGAACGATACTCAAACTGAATATCCCAAAGATAAATCTATCCATCAGTTGTTTGAGGAGCAGGTTAAGCGCACACCCAATGCTGTAGCGGTGGAGTTTGGCAATCAACAACTGACTTACCACCAATTAAATTACCGTGCAAATCAGTTGGCGCACTACCTGAAGTCTTTGGGAGTGAAAGCCGATGTATTGGTCGGGTTGTGTGTGGAACGTTCCTTAGAAATGGTCGTGGGACTGTTAGGGATTCTCAAGGCAGGTGGGGCTTATGTGCCACTTGATCCAGAGTATCCAACTGAACGCCTGAGTTTCATGTTAGAAGATGCTCAAGTTTCAGTGTTGTTGACCCAGCAATCACTCCAGGAGAGACTACCTCAGCATCAAGCAAAACTTCACTTCGACTTCGCTCAGTACAAGGTCTGCTTAGATACTGACTGGCAACAAATTTCCCAGTCTGGTCAGGATAATTTCATCCCTGGCGTACAAGCAACTAATTTAGCATATGTAATTTATACCTCTGGTTCTACAGGTCAACCTAAAGGTGTAGCTCTGAATCAGCTTGCTCTTTGCAATTTGATTCTGTGGCAACTGCAAAATACTACAATTTCTACTGGAGCAAAAACGCTGCAATTTGCTCCTATTAGCTTTGATGTCTCCTTCCAAGAAATATTCACTACCTGGTTTTCGGGAGGCACATTGTTCTTAATTACGGAGGAGTTGCGCCGAGATCCAGTAGCTTTGTTAGGTTTTCTCCAACAAAAATCTGTTGAGAGACTGTTTGTTCCCTTTGTTGCTTTACAGCAATTAGCTGAAGTCGCTGTTGATAGTGAATTAGTTAATAGTCATCTAAGGGAAATTATTACTGCTGGGGAGCAGTTGCAGATTACTCCCGCTATTTCTGGGTGGTTGGCCAAACTAACCGATTGTACTTTGCACAATCATTACGGGCCATCAGAGAGCCATGTAATCAGCACTTTTACTTTGGCTAATCCAATAGAGAATTGGCCGTTACTTCCTCCGATTGGACGACCGATCGCGAATACACAAATTTACATTTTAGATAAGTGTCTACAGCCTGTACCCGTTGGTATACCGGGAGAATTGTACATTGGTGGTGTCTCTTTGGCGCGGGGCTACCTTAATCGAAGGGAGTTAACACAAGAAAAATTTATCTCCAATCCCTTTGAGAAGGCAGTAGGGAGTAGATTATATAAAACTGGGGACTTAGCACGCTATTTACCAGATGGCAACATCGAATATCTGGGACGCATTGATAATCAGGTTAAGATCCGAGGCTTCCGCATTGAGTTAGGCGAGGTTGAAGCAGTACTGAGCCAATATGGTGATGTGCAAGCATCTTGTGCGATCGTCCGCGAAGATACTCCAGGTGATACTTGTACTGAGCGAAGCCGAAGTAAACGCTTAGTTGCCTACGTGGTAGCACATCAGAACTGTACATTGGCAATCAGCGAACTGCGGCAATTCCTGAAAGCAAAGCTGCCAGAGTACATGGTACCTAATGCTTTTGTGATGTTGGATTCCTTGCCACTGACTCCTAGTGGTAAAGTAGATCGCCGTGCTTTACCTGCACCTGATGTAGACAGCAGTAATTCAGACAAATTCGTAGCCCCACGCACTCCGATTGAAGAACTACTGGCACAAATTTGGGCGCAAGTGCTGAAAGTGGAGCAAGTAGGAGTTTATGATAACTTCTTTGAACTTGGGGGACACTCGCTACTAGCAACGCAACTAGTTTCACGCATTCGTAACATTTTCAAAGTAGAACTACCATTGCGTGAGTTGTTTGCCAAAGCAACAGTTGCCGAATTAGCACAGGCAATTGAGCAGTTACAGCAACAAATACTTCGACTTACCTCGACTCCGGCTCCATCGAGCGAAGTCGAGATGCTCGGTACAAGTCGCTCAGTACAAGAGATAGAACTCTCTGCGCCGCCTATCTTGCCAAGAGCAAATAATTCAGACTTACCACTGTCTTATGCTCAACAGCGTCTATGGTTTTTAGACCAATTAGAGCCGAACAGTGCCTTATACAACTTGCCTATAGCTTTGCGTCTAGTGGGAAATGTCAATCAAGCAGCCTTAGAACAAAGCTTACAAGAAATTATTCATCGTCACGAAGCCTTACGCACCAATTTCGTCACTGTTAATGGAAAACCTTCTCAAATCATTCAAACACAAACGAATTGGACGCTCTCAGTTCTTGAGTGGCAATATCTGCCACCAGGCGAACAAGAAATAGCCACACAGCAATTAATACAACAACAGGCTATTCAGCCTTTTGAACTGGCAAGTGTTGCATTACTCCGGGCGACATTAGTAGTGCTGTCCGAGACAGAACACATTTTGTTAGTGTGTATGCACCATGTGGTGTCTGATGCTTGGTCAATAGGTGTGTTTATCCAAGAATTAGCAGCACTGTACAGTGCTTATTCTCAAGGTCAGCCGTCACCTTTAACACCACTGCCGATTCAGTATGCAGATTTTGCCTTATGGCAAAGAAACTGGTTACAAGGAGATGTCCTGCAAAGCCAACTAAGTTACTGGCAACAACAACTCAAAGATGCACCAGCTTTATTGTCCCTACCTACAGACCGGCCTAGACCTGCGGTGCAGACTTTCGCTGGCGCATATCAAGAGTTTGCACTGTCAGTTGAGTTAACTAATCGGCTGACAAAACTGAGTCAGGAGCAAGGAGTAACTTTGTTCATGACGCTCTTGGCAGCTTATGATACTTTACTTTATCGCTACACAGGTGTAGCAGACATTTTAGTAGGGTCTCCTATTGCAAACCGCGATCGCAGTGAGACAGAAGGGTTAATTGGCTTTTTTGTCAACACTTTAGTGATGCGTAGTAACTTGGCAGATAATCCCAGCTTTAGCGAATTGCTCACTCGTGTTCGAGAAATGGCAATGGATGCTTATGCTCATCAGAATTTGCCTTTTGAAATGCTAGTTGAGGCATTGCAGCCACAAAGAGACCTCAGCTATACACCACTGTTCCAAGTGATGTTTGCACTCCAGAATGCGCCTATGTCTGAAGTCGAGTTGACTGGGTTAAGTGTCACCCCATTGATTGCAGAAAGCGCAACAGCTAAGTTTGATTTGTCTTTATTAATGCAGAACACTCCTATTTCGACTACGCTCAGTACAAGTACTGGAATGGTGGGTGTATGGGAGTATAGTACTGACTTATTTGATGCCAGCACAATTGAGCGAATGAGTGGGCATTTTGTAACCTTACTGGAAAGTATCGTTTCTAACCCTACTGAGCGCATTTCTCAATTATCACTGCTGACACAACCTGAGCAACAACAGTTATTAGTAGAGTGGAACGATACTCAGGCGGATTATTCTCAAGATAAGTGTATCTATGAGTTGTTTGAAGAACAGGTTGAGTGTACCCCAAATGCAGTAGCAGTTGTATTTGAAAATCAACAACTCACCTATCACCAGTTGAATTGTCGCGCTAACCAGTTGGCTCATTACTTGCGCTCATTGGGTGTGGAAGCAGATACCCTGGTTGGGTTGTGTGTAGAACGCTCTTTAGAAATGCTTGTGGGACTCTTGGGAATTCTCAAAGCAGGCGGGGCTTATGTGCCACTTGACCGAGACTATCCTACTGACCGTTTGGCATATATGCTCAATGATTCACAGGTGCAGATACTGTTGACTCAAAAGAAATTGCTCACTAGCTTACCGGAACATACCGCCCGTGTATTCTGCTTAGATCGAGACTGGGAAGAAATATCTACAGAAAGTGAAGACAATCCAGTTAGTGGCTCTACAACTGATAACTTAGCTTATGTCATCTACACATCAGGCTCAACAGGTCAACCAAAAGGCACTTTAGTCAACCACTCAAATGTAGTTCGTCTGTTTGCAGCCACGGATTCTTGGTATCACTTTAGTCAAGATGATGTGTGGACAATGTTCCACTCTTATGCATTTGACTTTTCCGTGTGGGAAATTTGGGGCGCATTGCTGTATGGTGGACGGCTGGTAGTAGTTCCGTATTTAGTGACGCGATCGCCCGAATCCTTCTATCAGTTATTAGCTCAAGAGCAAGTCACAATTCTCAATCAAACACCTTCCGCCTTCCGCCAATTAATTCAAGCTGAACAGTCAGGTTTAACCACTAGTGATTTAAACTTACGCTTGGTAATTTTCGGTGGAGAAGCCTTAGAAATCAAGAGCTTACAGCCTTGGTTTGAGCGACATGGCGACACCTCACCCCAATTAGTGAATATGTACGGGATTACGGAAACTACTGTACACGTCACTTATCGTCCATTGAGCAAGGAAGATTTAAATCACACAGCCAGTATTATAGGTCGTCCGATACCTGACCTCAAGGTGTATGTGCTGGACGAATATAAACAGCCAGTACCAATTGGCGTTCCTGGTGAGATGTACGTTGGTGGTGCTGGGGTGGCGCGCGGTTATCTGAATCGTCCAGAACTGACAGCAGAACGCTTTATTTCTCATCCTTTTAGCAACTACGACAAAGCGCGACTATATAAAACAGGGGACTTGGCACGGTATTTGCCCAATGGCGATTTAGAATATTTGGGGCGAATTGATAATCAAGTCAAGATTCGTGGTTTCCGCATTGAGTTGGGAGAAATTGAAGCATTATTAGCTGCTCACCCAGATGTTTGGGAAAGTGTGGTGGTGGTGCAAGAGGATGAACCGGGTAACAAACGTTTAGTGGCTTACGTAGTGCCGCAGGTGGGGCAATCTCTGACAATCCAAGAACTGCGTCGCTTCCTCAGCAAGCAACTGCCAAGCTACATGGTTCCAAGTGCTTTTGTACAGTTAGAAGCTCTCCCACTGACAGCAAATGGTAAGATAGACCGTCGCGCTTTACCTGTACCTGACACTGCAAGACCAGAATTAGAAGATGTTTTTGTTACGCCTAGCACAAGAGAAGAAAAAATATTAGCCACTATCTGGGCTAATGTTCTTGGTGTTGAGCAGGTGGGTATTCATGATAACTTCTTTGCTTTAGGTGGAGATTCTATCCGTAGCATTCAAGTGCTATCTCAAGCTAAAGAACAAGGTTTGAATCTCTCTGTGCAACAGCTATTCCAATATCAGACGATTCACGAGCTAGTTCAAGAACTAAAAACACAAAAGAATGACGCTACAAAATTAGAATTAACTCAACCATTCAGTCTCATTTCTGAAACAGACAAAGAACATTTACCCGACGGTGTAGAGGATGCCTATCCTCTGGCTATACTGCAAATGGGAATGGTTTACCATAGTGAGTACAGCCAAGATAGTACATATCACGACATTTTCAGTTTCCATCTCAAAACCCCGTTTGATGTTCAACTTTTACAAGTTGCTATTCAAGATTTAATCAATCATCACCCTGTACTGCGGACTTCGTTTGAGCTTAGTAAATTTAGTATTCCGTTGCAACTGGTTCATCAGCAAATTGAGATTCCCTTGCAGGTAGAAGATTGGTGTCATTTGGATCGTTCTCAGCATGAAGTTGCCTTAGCTAATTGGTTTGAAGCTGAAAAGAAACGTCATTTTGATTGGACTCATCCTCCTCTATTGCGTTTCTTTGTGCATCAGCGCACACCGGAAACATTTAATTTGTCTTTGAGCTTTCACCATGCCATTCTTGATGGGTGGAGTGTTGCTTCAATGATGAGTGAGTTTTTTAAACGTTACTTGTCACTTTTAGGCGAATCAGTAGATTATGTATCGCCATTTAGTATTGCGTTCCGGGATTTTGTAGCTTTAGAGCAACAAGCGATCGCTTCACCAGAAACTCAGCGATACTGGAGTGAAAAGTTAAATGACAGCACTTTCAGCAAATTACCTCGCTGGTCTTCTGTACCAAAACATACCAATGTTACAGAACTTAGTGTGCAAGAGGTAAATCTAGCTCCTGAGATTTTTGCTGGCTTAAAACAGCTGGCTCATTCCGCAGAAGCTACACTCAAGAGTGTGCTTTTGGCTGCCCATCTGCGAGTATTAAATTTCCTCAGTGGTGAAGAAGATGTAATAACGGGGGTAGCCGCTAACGGACGACCTGAACAAAATGATGGTGAGCGAGTTCTGGGACTATTCCTGAATACATTGCCCTTCCGCCTGCAATTTGCTGGAGGCACTTGGATAGACTTGGTGCAACAAGTGTTTGCAGCAGAACGAGAAATGTTGCCACACCGTCGCTATCCTTTGGCGGAAATACAGAGGAGTTTGGGCGGTGAACCTTTGTTTGAGACAGCGTTTAATTTCACTCATTTTCATGTCTACGAACAGCTACTGGAAATCGATAATTTACAGCTGCTAGGTGGAAAGTTTTTTGAACAAACAAACTTTACTTTCTTAGCTCAATTCAGCGTCAGTCCCAACTCTTCTGACATAACACTGAATTTAAAGTACGATTCCTGTGAGTTATCCACCGAACAAGTTAACAGGATTAGTGATTATTATCTGAGAGTTCTAGCGGCAATGGCGAAGGAGCCACAAGGACGCTATGAGTTGCACTCTCTTGTGTCTTCAGAGGAGCGTCATCAACTTTTAGTGGAGTGGAACAAAACAGCAGTAGAGTATCCCGCAGATAAATGTATTCACCAGTTGTTTGAAGCACAAGTAGAACAAACACCCAATGCAACGGCGGTGATATTTGGGGATCGACAGCTGACTTATGCCGAGTTAAACGCCAGAGCAAATCAACTTGCTCATTATCTCCAAACTCTTGGGATTAAACCAGAAGTATTGGTTGGGTTGTGCGTTGAACGTTCATTAGAAATGGTGGTGTCAATGTTGGGAATTCTCAAGGCGGGTGGTGCTTATGTGCCACTCGATCCAGAATATCCCCAAGAGCGATTAAACTTCATGCTCGAAGACACTCAGCTATCAGTCGTATTGACTCAAGAAAAGCTAGTTGGTAAGTTAGGCAGCCAAGCTAATGTAGTTTGCTTAGACTCACACTGGGATATCATCAGTCAACAAACACAACAGAACCCAACTAACAACGTCAAAGCTGATAACTTAGCTTATGTAATGTACACAAGCGGTTCTACAGGTCAACCCAAAGGTGTTAGCGTTCTCCATCGAGGTGTAGTTCGATTAGTCAAACAAACCAACTATGTGAGCATTTCTGCTCAAGATGTAATTGCACAAGCCTCAAATTACGCCTTCGATGCTGCTACTTTTGAAATTTGGGGCGCACTACTTAACGGAGCGCGATTGGTGGGGGTGAGCAAAGATTTGGCACTTTCGCCACAAGACTTTGCAACCTTTATTCAAGCACAAGGTATCAGCGTGTTATTTTTGACAACTGCCTTGTTCAATCAAATTGCTCAAGAAGTGCCTTGTGCTTTCCATTCACTACGGCATCTTCTATTCGGCGGTGAAGCTGTCGAGCCGAAATGGGTCAAAGAAGTATTGAAAAATGGTGCGCCGCAGCGACTACTCCACGTTTATGGGCCAACAGAGAATACAACATTTACTTCTTGGTATTTGGTGCAGGATGTACCCGAAAACGCTAAAACTATTCCCATCGGTCAACCAATTTCCAACACGCAAATCTATTTGTTAAATTCCCAACTACAGCCCGTGGGCGTTGGTGTACCAGGAGAAATTTATATTGGAGGTGATGGTCAAGCAAGGGAATATCTTAACCGACCAGAGTTAACACAACAGAAATTTATTCCCAACCCTTTTAGTTCTGACTCCTATTCGTGCCTCTACAAAACTGGCGATAAAGCACGCTATTTACCTGATGGCAATATTGAATACTTGGGACGTATTGACAACCAAGTAAAAATGCGCGGTTTCCGCATCGAATTGTCAGAAATCGAAACAGTCCTGAACCAACATGGTGATGTGCAAGCATCTTGCGTCATCCTCCGTGAAGATATCCCTGGTGATACTTGTACTGAGCGACTTGTGCCGAGCGGAGCCGAGGTAAGCCGAAGTAAACGCTTAGTTGCCTATGTGGTAGCGCATCAGGACTGTACACCCACTTTAGGCAGCGAACTGCGGCAATTCTTGAAAACAAAATTACCAGACTACATGATGCCAAATGCTGTTGTCATCTTGGAGTCATTGCCGCTAACTCCTAACGGCAAGGTAGATCGCCGTGCTTTGCCCATACCGGATTTACAAAGCGAAATTTCAGATAAATATGTTGCCCCGCGCACACCAATAGAAGAAACACTGGTACAAATGTGGTCACAAGTGCTGGGATTAGAGCAAGTAGGAATTCATGATAACTTCTTTGAACTTGGCGGACACTCGCTACTTGCAACTCAACTAGTTTCACGCATCCGCGATCGCTTTAAAGTCCAACTCTCTTTAAGCGAATTGTTCAATGTTGCAACCATAGCTGAACTAGCGCAATCTATCGGGAAGTTACAGCAACAAAACTTAGACTTAACTGTTCCACGCATTCTACCAAGGAGCAAGAGATGATTACTGAAGAATTACCCCTATCTTATGCTCAACAGCGTTTGTGGTTTTTAGACCAGTTAGAGCCGAACAGTTCTACATACAACATCCCCTTAGCTTTGCGTCTAGCCGGAAATCTCAATCGGGCTGCCTTAGAACAAAGCTTACAAGAAATTATCGATCGCCATGAAGCGTTACGCACCAACTTCGTAACTGTTGATGAACAACCAATACAAATCATTCACACACAAACGAATTGGAAAGTCTCAGTTCTTGAGTGGCAAAATCTATCACCAAGCGAACAAGAAATTGCTACACAGAAATTGGTGCAACAACAAGCTATTCAACCGTTTGATTTAGCAAAGGGAGCATTAATCAGAGCAACATTAGTAGTCCTGTCCCAGACAGAACACATCTTGTTAGTGTGTATGCACCATGTGGTTTCTGATGGCTGGTCAATGGGTGTGTTTGTCTCTGAACTAGCAACACTGTATAAGGCTTATTCTCAAGGTCAGCCGTCACCTTTAGCACCTCTACCGATTCAGTACGCAGATTTCGCCTTATGGCAGAAAGATTGGTTGCAAGGGGATGTACTGCAAACTCAACTGAATTACTGGCAACAACAACTAAAAGATGCACCAGCTTTATTGCCGTTACCCACAGACCGACCAAGACCTGCTGTGCAGACTTTCACAGGCACAACTCAAGAATTTACACTCTCAGTTGAGTTGACTAATAGATTAGCAAAACTCAGCCAGGAGAGAGGTTGTACTCTCTTTATGACTCTGTTAACAGCCTTTGATATCCTACTTTACCGCTACACGGGACAATCAGATATTTTGGTCGGAACACCGATCGCCAACCGCGATCGCTCTGAAATAGAAGGGTTAATTGGCTTTTTTGTCAATACCTTAGTCATGCGTACCAGCTTGGCAGACAACCCCACTTTTAGCGAATTACTTGGACGCGTTCGGGAAATAGCTCTAGGAGCATATAATCATCAGGATTTGCCTTTTGAAATGTTAGTTGAAGCATTGCAGCCAGAACGGAATCTCAGTCATACACCACTGTTCCAAGTGATGTTTGCACTCCAAAATGCGCCAATGTCGGAATTAGAGCTTGCAGGCTTAACTATCAGTTCTTTACCAGCACAAAGCACAACTACTAAGTTTGACTTGAGTTTATCAATGCACAACTCTCGTGCTGGATTAGTGGGTGTTTGGGAGTATAGCACTGACTTGTTTGATGCCAGCACAATCGAGCGGATAACTGGGCATTTTGTGAATTTGCTTTCAGGGATTGTAGCTAATCCCAAGGAGCGAATTTCGCAATTACCTTTGTTGTCACAAGTTGAGCAACAGCAATTATTAGTTGAATGGAACGATACTCAGGCAGATTATCCTTTTGATAAGTGTATCCATCAGTTGTTTGAGGAGCAAGTAGAGCGTACCCCCAATGCTGTAGCAGTTATCTTTGACAATCAACAACTGACTTACCAGCAATTGAATTGTCGCGCTAACCAGTTGGCACATTACTTGCAGTCTTTGGGTGTAACAGCAGATACACTGGTGGGTATTTGTGTAGAGCGTTCTTTAGAAATGGTCGTGGGACTACTGGGTATTCTCAAAGCGGGAGGGGCTTATGTGCCACTTGACCCAGACTATCCCCAAGAACGCTTGAGCTTTATGCTAGAAGATGCTCAAGTTAAGGTACTGCTAACGCAACAGCAAGTCGTTGAAAAGTTGCCCCAGCATCAAGCACAGGTTGTATGTTTAGATACCGAGTGGGAATTTATTTCACAATCAAGTCAAGATAATGCGATCGCGCAGCTTACCGTAGGTATCACGAAAGTACAAACAACTAACTTGGCTTATGTAATTTATACCTCTGGTTCTACCGGAAAGCCTAAAGGAGTGATGCTTTCGCACCGCAACCTTTGCAATCATATGTTCTGGATGCAAACAACATTCCCCCTGACTGAAAAAGACAAAGTGCTACAGAAAACTCCCTTTAGCTTTGATGCCTCAGTTTGGGAATTTTACGCTCCTTTGTTAGTAGGCGCAAAGCTGATATTAGCTCAACCAGGAGGTCATGCTGACGCTTCTTACCTATTAGAATTAATTGCCCAAGAGCAGGTCACTACTGTTCAATTTGTACCATCCTTGTTACAAATTCTCATAGAACAAGGAGGACTCGAAACTTGTCACTCTCTCAAACAAATCTTCTGCGGGGGTGAAGCTTTACCTGTTGCTTTGCAAGCGAAAGTGTTAAGTAATCTCGATGTCAACTTATATAATCTCTATGGGCCGACGGAAGCTTGTATTGATGCAACCTTCTGGACTTGCAAGCAAGGAATTGAGCGGCAAGTTGTTCCCATCGGTTGTCCAATAGCCAATACGCAAATCTACATCTTAGACGAGTATCTCCAACCAGTACCCGTTAGTGTAGCAGGAGAACTGCACATTAGTGGTGCTGGGTTAGCAAGAGGCTACCTCAACCGCCCTGAGTTGACAAAAGAAAAATTCATTCCCAATCCGTTTGAGAAGGTAGGAGGCAGGAGGCAGGAGGCAGAAGGGAATAGATTATATAAAACTGGAGACTTAGGACGTTATTTACCAAACGGTAATATCGAATACTTAGGACGAATTGACAATCAAGTAAAAATACGTGGTTTCCGCATTGAGTTAGGAGAAATCGAAGCACGGTTGAGCCAATATGATGATGTACAGGCTTGTTGTGTCATTGCCCGTGAAGATACCCCAGGTGATAAACGCCTAGTCGCCTATGTAGTACCGCATCAAGAACAGATACCTACAGTTAACCAGTTGCGCTCCTTCCTCTCTGGGCAATTGCCTGCTTACATGGTTCCTCATGCTTTTGTGATGCTGGAGTCCCTACCGCTTTTGCCAAATGGTAAGGTAAACCGCCGTGCTTTACCTGCACCAGACTCTCGTGGAGAACTGGAAGTCAGTTTTGTAGCCCCACGCAATCAAATCGAGGAAATACTAGCGCAGATTTGGGCAGAAGTCCTGAGAGTAGAACGAGTAGGCATTCATGATAACTTCTTTGAACTTGGCGGAGATTCTATTCTTAGTATTCAAATCATCAGTAGAGCAAAGCAAGCAGGATTGCAACTGACTCTCAAGCAATTATTTGCACATCAAACAATTGCCCAGTTAGCAACAGTGGCAAACGTAGAGAGTGTTATTCAAATAGAACAAGGATTAGTCACAGGGACATTACCTCTAACGCCAATTCAACACTATTTCTTTGAGCAAAATCTCTCACAGCCGCACCACTTTAATCAAGCATTTCTGCTTTCAGTACCATCTGACCTCAAGCCAGAGTTATTAAAGCAAGTATTACAGCAATTGCTAGTACATCATGATGCTTTGCGCTTACGTTTTATACAGTCTGACTCTACTTGGCAGCAAATTCACTCTGCTGTGACTGATAGCGTTGCTTTCTCTCAAATAGACTTATCGGCACTCCCAGAGAGCGAGCAACAAACAACTATTGAAGCTAAAGCGGCTTCCTTCCAGGCGAGTTTGAATCTGTCAGAAAATCTAGTGCAAGTCGCCTTTTTCTATCTGGGTATTGACAAAAGAGCGCGATTACTTATAGTTATCCACCACTTGGTAGTTGACGGCGTTTCCTGGCGAATTTTGTTAGAGGATTTGCAAACAGCTTACCAGCAACTTGCTCAAGGTAAAGCCATTAAACTTCCTACTAAAACAACTTCTTTCAAAGATTGGTCTAATAAATTAACCGAATATGCACAGTCACAAGTCCTCAAATCTGAAGTGGCTTATTGGCTGAATGAATCTCGTGTCGCAGTTCCTTCCATCCCAGTAGACTATACACAAAGAGCAAACACTGTTGAAGGAGCCAGTACAGTATCGGTTTCGTTAACTGAGGCACAAACTCGTGCCTTACTACAAGATGTACCGAAGGCTTACAACACTCAGATTAACGATGTGTTACTAACTGCCTTGGTGCTGGTTTTGAGCAGATGGACTAACTCTAACTCTGTTCTGTTCAACTTAGAAGGTCATGGCCGGGAAGATATTATTGATGGTGTGGATTTATCACGCACTATTGGCTGGTTTACAACCATTTTCCCTGTAGTTTTAGAACTGGGAGCTACAGGAAATCTTGCCGATGCCTTAAAGTCTGTCAAAGAACAACTACGGGTTATTTCCAACAAAGGAATTGGCTATGGCTTATTACGCTATCTAAGTCAAGATGTAGAAATCGCTGCTCAACTACAGGCATTACCGCACGCAGAAATCAGTTTCAATTATTTAGGTCAATTCGATCAACTTCTCAATACATCTTCTTGGATACAGCCAGCTAGCGAAGCTGCGGGACACAGCCAAAGTTTGCAGAACAACCGCGCTCATTTATTAGACATTAACAGCATTATTACTGGAGAACGGTTGCAAATTGAGTGGATTTATAGCACGAATGTTCACCAGCAAACCACGATCGCAAGTCTGGCGCAAGAATTTGTTGAGACATTGCAAGGGTTAATTGCTCATTGTTCATCTGGTGAGAGTGGAGGTTATACACCTTCAGATTTCCCGTTAACCAAGCTCAAACAGCTAGAACTTGACCAACTGTTAGCAAGTTTAGACAAGACTAACTCCAGAAATATTGAAGATATTTACCCACTTTCTCCTATGCAACAGGGGATGCTATTTGAAAGTTTGTATGCTCCAAACACAGGAGTATATTTTGAGCAGTTAAGTTTCACTTTAAAAAGTGAGTTAAACGTAGCAGCTTTTGAGCAAGCTTGGCAGCAAGTGGTAGCACGGCATTCCATCTTGCGGACTGCTTTTGTTTGGCAGCAATTAGCCCAGCCACTTCAAGTAGTGTATCGGCAGGTGGAGATTAACCTTAACAGGCATGATTGGCAACAGCTATCTACCCAAGAGCAGCAACAGCAATTAGAGCTTTTCTTACAGTCACAGCGACAACAGGGTTTCCAACTGAATCAAGCACCACTGATGTACCTGGGTCTGATTCAATTGAGTGCAGATAGTTATCAATTCGTTTGGAGTTCTCATCATTTATTGCTTGATGGCTGGTCAATGCCTTTGGTTTTCAAAGACTTATTGTATTTTTATCAAGCAATTTCTCAGGGTGAAACTGTAGCCGTTCAACCAGCCCAAAACTACCGCAACTATATTGCTTGGCTACAGAAACAAGATTTAACCCAAGCTGAACAATTCTGGAGAGAAAAACTTCAAGGTTTTACCTCACCTACTTCTTTGACAGTTGATAAACCATCGTCAAAACGACAGCAGTTAAATTCTAGTTACAGCGAACAACAAATCCAACTGACAGAGCAAGCGACAGCTGCCCTACAGACTTTTGCACGGCAGCATCAACTAACGATAAATAATTTAGTGCAAGCGACTTGGGCATTACTACTAAGTCGCTACAACCAAGAAAAAGATGTAGTTTTTGGTGCTACTGTTTCTGGTCGTCCGCCGTCTCTTGTCGGCATTGAGTCAATGGTAGGAATATTTATTAACACCTTGCCAGTGCGAGTTCAAGTTGGAGATGATACCCAAGTCTTGACTTTGTTGAAGGATTTACAAACACAACAAGTAGAGTCTGAGCAATACTCATATAATTTATTGGTAGATATTCAAGGGTGGAGCGAAGTTTCTAGAGGAACGCCTTTGTTTGAGAGCATTGTTGTCTTCGAGAATTATCCTGTGGATGAGGCAGTACAATCGCACAATCATAGTTTCTCTATTGAAAGTATTCACAGCATTGAACAAACCAATTATCCTCTAACTGTAATTGCTGCTCCTGGTAAGCAATTATTGGTGAAGATTAACTATGATACGAGCCGATTTGATGATGGTGCGATCGCTCGTTTGTTAGGTCATTTCCAAACATTGCTTGAGGGAATTATAGCTAACCCACAGCAACAAATCGCCCAATTGCCACTGATAACACCGAAGGAAAAGCATCAGTTATTAGCTGAATGGAACGATACTCAGACGGATGACCCAATTGATAAATGTATCCATCAGTTGTTTGAGGAACAAGTAGAACGTACTCCAGATGCAGTAGCGGTAGAGTTTGAGAATCAACAACTTACTTACCACGAATTGAATTGTCGGGCAAATCAGTTAGCACACTACTTGAAGTCCTTGGGCGTGAAACCAGATGTGCTAGTCGGATTGTGTGTTGAACGCTCATTAGAAATGGTCGTGGGGCTTTTGGGGATTCTGAAGGCTGGTGGTGCTTATGTGCCACTTGACCCAGACTATCCGATTGAGCGTTTGCACTTTATGCTCGAAGATACCCAGGTAAAGGTACTGCTTACCCAAAAGCAACTTATTAGCAAACTACCTGAACATCAAGGAGAGCTTGTTTGTTTAGATACTGACTGGGCAGTAATTTCTCAATGGAGCCAAGAAAATCTCGTTACTGATGTAGAAGCTAGTAACTTAGTTTACGTAATATTTACCTCTGGTTCTACAGGTAAACCAAAAGGTGTAGCTTTGCCCAATCGAGCAATCACTAATTTGATTCAATGGCATTTAGCTTCTCTACAAACAGGAGTAGGAGTTCTTCAATTTGCATCATTAAGTTTTGATGCCAGCATTCACGAAATGTTCGCCACTTGGTGTTCTGGTGGAACGCTATTTATAGTTTCCGAAGCTGTGCGTTTGGATTTGGACAGTTTAATTCACTTCCTGGCAAGCAAACCTATACAGAAGGTGATTCTTCCAGTTGTTGTGCTTCAGCAATTGGCAGAGGTATACGGACAGCAAAAACATTTGTTCAAAAATCTCACAGAAATTATCACTACTGGCGAACAACTGCAAGTAAATCGACCAATTGTTAATTTATTTAATAATTTAGAAAATTGTTCGCTTCATAACCATTACGGCCCTTCGGAAACCCATGTGGTAACAGCTTTTACTTTCTCAGGTACACCAAATACTTGGCCTGCTTATCCGCCTATAGGAAAACCTATTGACAATACACAAATGTACATTGTCGATAGTAATTTCCAACCTGTCCCCATTGGTGTTACTGGTGAACTGTACATAGGCGGCGTTGGGTTGGCTAACGGTTACTTTAACCGTCCTGAATTAACGAAGCAAAAATTTATCCCCAATCCCTTTCGTCGAAGCAGAGGAGATAGAAAAGGCCAATTGTCTCATTCTGAATTCTTGTATAAAACTGGGGATTTAGCCCGTTATTTACCAGATGGCAATATTGAATTTTTGGGTCGTATTGACCATCAGGTGAAAATTCGGGGATTTCGGGTTGAACCCGGAGAAATTGAAACTGTACTCAATCAACATCCAGAAATTCAAACAACTGTCGCCATTGTCCGGGAAGATACCCCAGGTGATACTTGTACTGAGCGAAGCCGAAGTAAACGTTTAGTCGCCTATGTAGTACCCCATGAACAATGTGTACCGACACTTAGCCAACTGCGTCAGTTCTTAAAAGCAAAACTGCCAGCTTACATGATCCCAGTAATAGTTATTCTGGATTCCTTGCCCCTAACACCCAACGGTAAAGTAGATCGGCGTGCATTGCAAGCACCTTCTGACAGCAGTGACGCAGACAAATTTGTTGCGCCACGTAGCCAAGTAGAACTCCAACTAACACAAATCTGGTCAAGGATTTTAAAAGTTGACAGGGTAGGAGTACAAGATAACTTCTTTGACCTTGGTGGTCACTCGCTTTTAACGCCTTACTTAATGGCGCAAATTAAACAGCAGTTTGGTAAGGATATTGCGATCGCCAGCTTATACCAAAATCCCACTGTTGAACAATTGGCGACTGTTATACAAGCGGATTCCAACTTCTTAACTAAATCTCCCTTAGTAGCAATTCAGTCCCACGGTTCTAAACCACCTCTGTTTTGTCTTCCAGGGGCGGCTGGCGATCCCTTTTACCTGTACAACTTAGCCCGTTGTTTGGGTTCAGACCAACCATTTTACAGTTTTCAAGCAGATGCTCTTTGTAAAGGAGATGAACCAATTACCTCCGTTGAGGATGTAGCCACCCAGTATATTCAAGCACTCTTAGCTATCCAACCGCAGGGCCCGTATTTTTTGGCAGGGCATTCTTTTGGCGGTAAATTAGCTTTTGAAATAGCGCAGCAGTTACTTGACAAAGGTCATAACGTTGCTTTAATTGCCATTCTTGATACCAAAGCACCGTTTTATCAGGAAAACCCAATAGGTTTTGATTGGGATAACGGTAAATGGTTGTTTGAATTTGCGCGTGCGATCGAAGTTGTTTACGCCAAGAACTTGAATATTTCTACCGATACTCTTGAATCTTTGGTTTGGGAAGATCAGCTGAAATATGTTCTCGAACGACTAAAAGATGCCGATCTTCTGCCCCCCGATGATGAAATTACGCAGCTTAATAATAAGGTGCAATTTCTCAAAAATAACTGCTTAGTTAGTTATGTACCACAACAGTTTTATTCCAGCCGAATTACCCTCTTACGTGCTAGTGAAACTGCTACTGTTGATGAGTCTAATAGTGAAGTCCCTGCTGAAATTTTGCAGGATTTAACTTGGGGCTGGGGAAATTTTTCTGACGAACCAGTAGATGTCCATTTTGTTCCAGGCAATCATGTAACGATGATAAATCAGCCCCACGTTCAGATATTAGCAGAACGTTTGCAAGCTTGTATTGAACAAGCACAGAAAGCTACAGATGATGAGGTATAAGCCTGCCCAAGTTTGGCAATATTAATTCAATTTCCTTAGTTAATTTACACTATCAAAACAATAGTTATGTTATACACCAATCCAATCGAAAAAACCGTAACATTAACAGCAGAGCAAATAAAGGATTATAGAGAGAATGGGCTATTATTTATCCCAGAGCTTTTCTCTCAAAAAGAAGTTGAGGCAATGCACGTTGCTGTTGAAGATTTGATAGTAAAAGATACGCCAGGGCGGATATTAGAAAAAGACAACACAACAGTGCGTGCCCTTCATGGATGCCACCTCGATTCAGAGACTTTTAATGCCTTAACTCGTCACCCTAGTCTTTTAAAATCTGCTTGTGAAATTCTCAATAACAATGTATATGTTTACCAATTTAAAATCAACTTTAAAGCAGCTTTTGGCGGAGATTTATGGCCGTGGCATCAAGACTTTGTATTTTGGGATGAAGAAGATGGAATGCCATCTCCAAAAGCCTTGAATGTTGCAGTTTTCTTAGATGAATGTAATGAGTTTAATGGGCCTGTCTATTTCATTCCAGGTTCTCATAAAGAGAGCCTTTTCCACTTGGGACAAATAAAATCATCTGAAGTTAATGGTCAAGAAAAAGACTGGAAATCTAATGTAAGTGCGGCTCTCAAGTATTCCCTCGATAAAGAAACGATCGCCAAACTAGCTGATGAAAAAGGTATTGTTGCACCAAAAGGCCCTTCAGGCTCTGTCCTCTTCTTTCACTGTAATTTAGTCCACGGATCAGCACCTAATATTTCTCCCTACGATCGCAGGCTGTTGATTATTACTTATAACAGTATCAATAATATACCAACCTTCAAAGGGCAACCCAGACCAGAATTTTTAGTAAGCCGCGACCACACACCACTAAAGCTTCTATGCGACAAAGTTCTGATTTAACCTACAAGACGAGAGGCTAGAGGATGTTTTCAAAGTGTTACGATCCCCTCTAGCCCCCAAAGGGGGGAAACTACTCAAATATTTATGAAGGAGATTTTCTACGGTAGTGATTACTGATTATTCAACACTAAAAAGCATTAAAGTTAACTTAAAGATTGCAGCTTATTTATAAAATATGGCACCCCAAGTTATTCAAGCTAAACCCTCAAAAAATGCTTTCTCAGATTTTATTCAATTTTGGGAAGATGTAAAAGCGATCGCTGGCCCTTACTGGTATCCAACAAAGCCAGGAGAAAGAGCTTTTTCAGATGTTATTCGTGCCTGGGGAATGCTCATTCTCCTAATATTACTAATAATTGCCGTTGTAGGTGCAAATACTTTTAATAGTTTTGTTCACCGCTATTTAGTTGATGTTATTATTCAAGAAAAAGACTATTCTAAATTTATTGATATTCTCTTAATATATGGTGTTGGACTTGTATTGATAACGCTTTCAATAGGATTTTCTAAATTTATTAGAAACCAAATTGCTATTGATTGGTATCAATGGCTTAATAAGCATATTTTAAATAAATATTTGCACAATCGTGCTTATTACAAAATTAACTTTAAAGTCGATATTGATAATCCAGATCAACGTTTAGCTCAAGAAATTGAACCAATTACCAGTAGTGCCCTCAGTTTTTCAGCTATTTTTCTAGAAAAAATACTGGAAATGATGACTTTTATAATAATTGTCTGGACAATTTCTCAACAAATAGCTGTTGTTTTAATTATCTATACAGTTATAGGCAATTTAATTGCTGTTTACTTAAATCAAGAATTGATTAATATTAATCAAGCAGAAATCGAATCTAAAGCTAATTATAATTATTGTCTAACTCATGTGCGCAATCATGCTGAGTCGATAGCTTTTTTTCAAGGAGAAGAACAGGAACTGAATATAATTCAACGCCGATTTATTAATCTGATAAAAAATGCTAAACAAAAAATTAATTGGGAGAGAAATCAAGCAATTTTTAACAGAGGATACCGTGCTGGAATTGAATTTTTTACGCTTTTAGTACTCGCACCTTTATTTATTAGAGGTGATATGGATTTTGGAGAAATTGGACAAGCTACTACAGCTTGCTATATGTTTGCTAGTGCTGTGGAAGAATTAATCGCTGAATTTGGCGTTTCTGGGCGATTTTCTAGTTATGTTGAGCGTTTATCTGAGTTCTCAGATGCCTTAGAAGCAGTAACTAAAGAACCAGAGAATGTCAGTACTATTAAAACAATAGAAGAGAATCATTTCGCTTTTGAGCATGTCACCTTACAAACACCAAACTATGAGCAGGTAATCGTCGAAGACTTGTCATTAAACGTTCAGCCTGGAGAAGGTTTATTAATTGTAGGGCCGAGTGGTCGAGGAAAGAGTTCTCTGTTGAGAGCGATCGCAGGTTTATGGAACGCAGGAACTGGTCGTCTAGTGCGTCCTTCCCTAAAAGAAGTCTTATTCCTACCCCAGCGTCCTTATATCATTTTGGGAACTTTGCGCCAACAGTTACTCTATCCTAAAACTAATCGTCAAATGACCGACGCAGAACTCAAAGAAGTTTTGCAACAAGTAAACCTGCAAAACTTGTTAAGTCGAGTTGAAGGTTTTGATACTGAAGTTCCTTGGGAAAATATATTATCGCTGGGAGAGCAACAACGCCTTGCTTTCGCACGCCTGTTAGTGACTCATCCAAGGTTCACCATATTAGATGAAGCAACAAGTGCTTTGGATTTAAAAAATGAAGGAAGTTTATATCAACAATTACAAGCAACAAAAACAACGTTTATTAGCGTTGGGCATAGAGAAAGTCTATTTAATTATCATCATTGGGTTCTGGAACTTTCACAAGATTCCAGTTGGCAACTTTTGACGGTGCAAGATTATCAAAATCAAAAAACAATTATCCAGAACTCTACTGAAAATACTCGCATTACTATAGACAGTTTGCCTAACAATGAATCCCAAAATCAATCAGAAATATTGACTCAAAAAGCTAAAAGTATAGGACTTTCTCATAAAGAAATGACTGACTTAACCTTCTATTCCATTAAGACGATTAGAAGTAAGGCAAGTAAAGGTGAGTCTATCACTACTAGGGACGGCTTGACCTGCCACTATGACAAAGACTTAAAGGTGTGGAAATGGGTTGAAGGGGTGACAAAAAAGTTATAAAGCGGACTGGATAAGAGTCGAATGGCACGCTTGATAACGGCAAACCCATTATATATCAGGCTTTTAGGTGTGGGGTGTGGCTGAGTGGGTGTAGTGAGTCAGAAATTTATTTGTATCCCCACTCATATTTACTTTTCTTGATTTTTCCCGACACCCGACACCCTACCCCCAACACCCAGCCCAGAGAAAATCTTGTGGTTGGTATGAGGCGATCGCTCCTGACACTACTCACCCGATAAAAACGATCGAAAATTCGCTTAAGTTCGTGTTGTGGAATTTCAATACCTGTATCTTGAACTTTAATTACAGCATTAAGTAACCAAGCCTGAAAAAAACTGCGATTTAAGTAACGAGAAATCTAATAATTTAAGTCTGAAGGATTAATAAGATGATGAAAATTTAGCATCACTAAGGATAAAATTAGTGTCTGCTATCATTACAGGGCGAACGCATCTAAATATTAAAGATTTTTAATAGATATGGCATTTTATTTGGAACTTTCACACAAGCTATAGCCTACGTCAAAAGACAAGTTGTCAAACTTAACTTTTTTTAGGAGGGTATTCAATTTTCATCTGTTGATAGACAGGTCAGTTGCTTCTGTTTTTCTGTCAAGGGTAAGTGAACGATAAAGGAGCTACCTTTACCAACTTGGCTTTGCACCTGTATACTACCTCCATGAGCCTGAACAATTGCTTGCGCGATCGCTAATCCCAATCCAGATCCACCAGTACGACGTGAGCGATCGCTGTTCACTCGATAAAAACGGTCAAAAATCCACTTTTGCTCGTGCGATGCAATGCCAATACCTGTATCTTGAACTTCAATTACAGCATGACCGTTGGTGCGTTTGAGGATGACAGTTACATAACCGCCAGCAGGGGTGTATTGAATAGCATTGGCAATTAGATTAGAAAGTACACGTAACAGTTGGTCTTCATCTCCCATTACGTATAAAAGCTCTTGACATAACACCAAAGATGTTAGCTGCAAAGAAGCCGCAGCCGCTAACGCTGAAAATTCTTCCAAGAGGTCATTAATCAAAATATTCAAACAGCAATGTATTTGTTGTGTCGCCTGCGTTTGCTGTTCCAATCGAGACAGTAACAGCATATCCTGAACTAATTCAGCTAGTCGATAATTTTGACGTTGAATAGATGCCAAAATATCTCGCGCTTCCTCAGATAGATACTCCATATCAAATAAAGTTTCTACCGTTGCATTAATCGCTGCTAGAGGAGTACGCAACTCATGAGAGGCATCAGACGTAAACTGTTGCATTTGTTTATACGAAGAGTCAATTGGTCGCATTGCTAACCCTGCCAGCCACCAACTAGAACCACCAACTAACAATACCGTAATTGGCAATCCTAGCGCCAAAATTACTTTCAAAGCCGCGAGACGATTATCAAGGTCATTTAAACTGCGCCCTACCTGAATATAGCCCCAATATTGATTATCTTGAGTGTGCAGCAGTAAAGACTTTTGACTGTAACGATTACCTTGTAAGTCTTTGAGTGTTTGCCAAACTTGGGGAAGCACAGTCGGTGGCAATTCATCCGCTTGGAAACCTGCCACTGCAATTAACCGTCCTGAACCATCGACAAAACGGATGTAATATTGCTTATCTTTGTATACAGGACTAAAAATACCGTGTTCATCAGGGGTGGTTTTACCGTGGCGCAGAATTTTTTGGGTAGAACAACTGGACTGGGCTAAACAAATATTCGGTAAAACCTGCCGAAAAACTGGCTCTGTAATACCAGGTTGTTTCAAATTTGGTTCAATTACATCATGAAGTGTACCCGCTACCGATTCCAGTTCCCGGTTGATAGAAACCACATAAGCATCAATAATTACCTCATAAACCACGAAACCGCATAAGGACAGAATTAAAGCCATAACTACCGCATACCAGGTAGCCAATTGCCAGCGAGTCTTACGAAATAGTCGAATTTGCATTGCCAGGATTGAAACGATAGCCCATACTAGGGATTGTTTCGATTAGCCCATCACAACCATACTCCGATAATTTGCGTCGCAAAAGTCGGATTTGAGCTGCTACTACATTACTAACGCGTTCTGCACTAAAAGCATACAGATGATTCAAAATCTGGTCGCGAGTAATAACTGTATTAGGACGTTTCATCAAGTACTCTAATAATTGAAATTCCTTTTTTGTTAAATAAATTATCTTATTTTCCCCATTAGGATACTGACGAGAAACTGTACAATTACCGCAATCTAGGATAAGGCCACCAACGTGCAATTGTAAAGGCTGGAACTGGGGTGTAAGTGTTGCACCTCCAAAGGAAGCTCGCCTTTGCAAAGCCCGCAACCGTGCCAGTAGTTCTGCCATGCCAAACGGCTTAATCAGATAGTCATCAGCCCCTGCGTCTAGTCCAGCAACCTTATCTGCCATGCTATCTTTAGCGGTTAACATTAGCACTGGTAAAGCGTTGCCCCGATCCCTTAAACGCTTGCACAGTTCTAAACCTGACATTCCCGGCAGCAACCAATCAAAAATTGCCAGTGTATATTGAGTCCAATCATGTTCTAGATAAATCCAGGCTTCATTTCCATCCAAAACCCAGTCAACAATATATCTTTCTTTACTCAACTTTCGCTGAATCGATGCACCCAAATCTGGCTCATCTTCCACTAGCAAAACTTTCATAATCAAGAGATGTATCTTAGCAATTTGTTCATTAAATTACACGCAATTGAGCGACACCAATTGGTAACTCTACATTCATACCAGTGAGAATTGTAGATATCTTGTAGAACTTATCACCAGTGGTCATTGCTGTTTTTTTAACATTCTTCATTTCTACGATGATGATAGTTCCAGGAGCGACTGACTCAGCAAACTCTAGCGTACCTTTTTTGCCTTGAATAGAAACTTTTGCCGCAATTTCTTTACCATATTCCTCGGACACATCAATACTTTCTCTAAGAACAATGTTAGCTGGAGCTTCGATTATTAGCTGAGAAATAGCCTTGCTGTTTTGGGGAACTGCTATTTTTAAAGTATGTCTGAGAATTCTCCAGTGGCGAATACCTTGAGGAGATTCCCCTAAGCTAATAACGTGAGGAAAGTTACTAGATTGTGATGTAGAATTTGCATAAGTAGCTGGAACTAAAACTGCCATACTTAAGGCTAAAATCGTAGTGTGTATCAATTTCCTATTCATTACGCTCTGATGATTACCTCACTATATCCATTAATTATCAGAATCATCTTCGGGGAAAGATGTTACCTCTTAATAGCTTGACAAAGTGAGATGAAATTTGGGTGAAATTTTAGCTATTTCAAGGA
Organism: Nostoc sp. DedSLP04; assembly: GCF_034530775.1. Lineage (NCBI taxonomy): Bacteria > Bacillati > Cyanobacteriota > Cyanophyceae > Nostocales > Nostocaceae > Nostoc > Nostoc sp. DedSLP04. The sequence continues at coordinate 52,963 of NZ_JAVRCL010000019.1, forward strand.
ATTTTTTAAAAATAAAAATAAATAAGGATCTTTGATGGAGCCGTAACGGTTTCGTAAACGTATACTTTTTTGTAGTCTGGTTATAGATTCAAAGCTCTCTCTAACTTCATTTTTAGAGTATAACGATATTGACAAACAGTTGAAGAAGCAAAATATTAGTATTTAAAGTTGTTGTCATTATGTTACAAGTTGACATAAATATAGTATTTTTTGTATTTGTAGAAAATTAGATATATTTATAAAAATTATTCATTCATGTTATGGGAAGTGGCAACAGATGAAGGAGAACTGCGATTGAGGTAGCGGAATATCCAATATTTAAAAACTGTATCCATGACTACTGGGACAGTATCAATAACTAAAGATTATTGCTACCACTTGCTGTTAATTATCGTTTAAAGGTAAAGCGACCGTTCACCTTTTCAGCATTGATATCAGACAGAATAGCAACTTTATACTCACCTGCTGCTTTTTCAGAAAGTACACAATGGTAATGTAAAAATTTTAAAAGGACTTGAATAGAGAAAATTAATTTTCTAAAACAGAATTAGTAACTTTTCCATCCTCCACAAAGGCTGGATTTTTCTGAGGCAATAAAAATTTGCCAAATTTAGAATATAAAGCTGGTAAAACTATCAAGGTTAAAGCTGTAGAAGTAAACAAACCACCCAAAACTACTATCGAAAGTGGTTGCAAAACTTCTTTACCTGGCCCTACTGCAATGACTAATGGTACTAATCCCAAAGCCGAAGTAAATGATGTCATCAAAATAGCATTGAGTCGCTCCATTGACCCGGCTAGAAGGATTTCCTTTAACAACATTCCGCTATCAAATTTAGTTATGTAATTGTCTACTAAAAGCAGTCCGTTGCGAGTAGCTACACCAAATAAAGTCACAAAACCTACTAAGGAAGCAACTGAGACAACGCCTCCTGTTAATGCTACAGCAATTACACCCCCGACTAAAGCGATGGGCAAGTTAATCATAATCATTGCTGTAGAAGCAATAGATTTGACAGAAAGATACATTAATACCGTAATTACTACGAAGGAAATGCCACTGAAAATCAAAATATTTTGTGAGGCTCTTTCTTCGGCTTCAAATTGACCCCCATATTGAATAAAGTAACCAGAGGGCAATTGCACTTGTGCCTTGACTTTGTTTTGAATTTCATTGACTAGCGATCGCAAATCTCTACCTTGAGCATTCGCAGATACTACAATTAGACGAGAGACATTTTCCCGGTTAATAGTATTAGGGCCAGTACCATAAGTCACTTTAGCCACCTTAGCTAAAGGAATTTTATTTGCCTCTGCATCTCCCCCAACAGAAGGGATATCAACTAATAAATTTTCAATTGTTTGTAAATTATTCCGGTATTGTGGTTGTAACCACACCACTAAATCAAAACTTTGTTGCTGCTCCAAAACTTGCGATACCACTTTGCCATTGAGCGCAGTTTCAATTATTTCAGATAGTTTCCCAACAGTTAAACCATAACGTGATGCAGCAACGCGGTCAAATTTTATTTGCATCTGTTCGATGGGAACTTGCGGTTCTAATTGTAAATCCACCAGTCCAGAAACAGATGACATTACACCTTCAACTTGTTTACCAATTCGGCGGAGTTCTTCTAAATCTGAGCCAAATATTTTCACAGCGATTTGACTTCTGACCCCGGATAATATTTCATCAATTCTGTGGGAAATAAATCCACCAATATTGGCAGCTGCACCCGGTACTTGATTAAATTCTTTTCGCAACCATTCTACTGTTTCTTGACGTTTCTCCATTGCTTGGTCGCTCAAGCCAATATCGACGTGAGCGAGATTTACGGGTGCTGCATCTGGGTCATTAGGGGCGCGTCCTGCCCGTAATTGCACATATTTTAATCTGGAATCATCTTTTAGTTTAGTCTCCAATACAAAGGCGGCACTGTTAGTAGCTTCTAAAGATGAGCCTGGATAAAGAGCTAAAGTATTGACCAAAGTTGTTTCTTGAAACTCTGGTAAAAAAGCCCGTCCTAAAGCTGGAAAAATCACTATTGCCGCTACCATTCCCGCCACAGCCACAGAGATAATCATCACGGGACTGTGGATAGCAAAATCTAAACAAGGATAATATAACCGCTTGAAAATTCGGGGTATTAATGGTTCTTTTAACGGCATTTTTTCCTGTGGAAGTAAAATCGCACACAATGCCGGACTTATCAGTAATGATTCTAAACTGGAAACCATGACCACTACTAGATAAGTTATGCCCATTGGGCCAAAAATTCGACCTTCTACACCTGCGAGGGCAAATACTGGAGAAAAAACAACAATCGTAATTAAAGTTGCCCCAATTAGAGATTCCTGGACTTCCTGTACTCCTGCAAAAACAATTTCTAATATTGGACGAGGTTTGGAAGAGGACTTATTTTGTCGCAATAGACGAACAATATTTTCCGCATAGACAATCGCATCATCAATCGCTGTCCCAATGGCTACGGCTAATCCTCCCAAAGTCATTGTATTTAGCCCTAAACCCAAAAAAGATAATACTTGCAATGAAAATATAAAAGTTAGGGCAAAATTCAACAGCACAACTCCCAGAGTCCGCCAATTCATCAAAAAAGGAATGAGGATAATTGCGGCAATAATACTACCTTCCATCAAGGCGGATCTGACATTTTCTACTGAAGCATCAATATAATCTGCTTGACGGAAGGTTTGTGTTACCTTTACTCCTTTCGGTAAACCTGCTTGCAACTCTGTCATTGCAGTTTCAATGGCATGGGTAACGGTAGGAGTATCAGCTAGGGGTTGTTTATTTACCATCACCACTACAGCATCTTTGCCATTTAAGCTACCATCGCCAATTTTAATCGCACCGCCAATTTGAATGTCGGCAACATCTCCCAACCGCACAGGCGTTCCTTGACGGGCAACAATTACAGATTGTTTTAAATCGTTCAGGGATTCAATTCGCCCTATTCCCCGAATCAAAGTTTGCTTATCAGGTGTGATTAAAAAGCCACCAGGAGCATTGACATTTGCTCCCTGTACTGCTTCAGATACTTGCTGTAAGGATACATTAAAAGCTCTGAGTTTGTTCGGATCTACTAATACTTGATACTGACGCACATCACCGCCATACACTAACACTTGACTAACGCCAGGGACTCCTAAAAGGCGGTTTGTCACTTGCCAATCAATGATGCGGCGTACTTCCATCAAATCGATTGTGGATTTGAGGTTTTGGTTTTCTCCCTCATTTTCTACTGTGAAAGCATATTTTAATACAGTGCCGATAGGCGAACTAATCGGAGCAAGTCTAGGTGTTTCAATTCCTTCGGGTAGCTTATTCGCTGCTTGTTGCAGTCGTTCTTGTATCAACTGGCGGGCTTGATAGATATCTGTTCCCCAGCCAAAAACGACTCTGACTACAGATAGTCCTGCTGAGGAGGAAGAACGAACTGAGTTAATCCCTGGTGTACCGTTGATTGAGCTTTCAATTGGTAATGTCACCAAAGATTCTATTTCTTCAGGAGCAAGTCCGGGAGCTTCTGTTTCAATTTCGATCTGGGGAGGTGCGAAGTTGGGAAAAACATCCAGCGGCATTTGCGGGATGGTATTAAATAATATGATTGCTGTGGAAATAAATGCTGCAATTACTACTAACCAGCGTCGAGCAATTACCCATTTAGCGACTGCACTAATCATTATTTATTAAATTGTTGATTGCTAATTTTTGGTTTTGTTTTCGTGAAATGTTAATGACTATCTGAACGATGTGATTTTTCATATTCTTCGGTAGAAATAGAGGCAGTTGGTTGTTTGTGGTTATCGATATAAACCTCGGTTTCATAATTAAAACCATCATTTACTGGTACTAGACCGGAACGGATACGACGGCTAGACCAGAAGCTACCCCCCATGAAAGCTACGATAGCAATGCCTAATCCTCCCCCTGCACCTAGCAACCATAAGGGTATTGGTAAAGTGTTAGGTTTAGCTTCGGTTTCTTCAGAGTGGGAATCACCTTCTTCGTGATTTTCTTCTTTACTACCACCCTTCAACGATTGTGCATAAAGTTGTGGCGCACGTTGAGTAACTACTGAATCTCCCTCAAATAAACCACTTTTAATCTCAATTAAATCTCCAGAGGTTTGTCCTAACCCAACTTCAACCGATTGGAAAGCATTACCGTTTCGCACATAAACCAATTTCTTATTATTTGCATCCACTACAGCAGAATTGGGAATTACCAAAGTAGCTGTAGATGTCTGGTCTGTTAAAACTTCAAGTTCGGCAAACATTCCGGGTTTGAGCTGTCCTCTGGCATTATTGATTTCGGTTTGTACTGGTACTACTCGTGTTTCTCCTGCCACTACTGAGCCAATTCGTGTAATTCTGCCTGTAAAGGTTTGATTAGGTACGCTAGCAACCTTCATCCTTAAGGGTTGACCTGTTCTTACCTTGCCTAAATCTTTTTCATAAATATTTGCTGTGGCAAACACCCGACTATCATCTACAATCGTCATTAACTTGCCACCTGCGTCCTCAAACGATTGGCCGATAGTAACTTCCCTGTCAACAATCTTGCCGGAAATCGGAGCTGTTACTGTAATTAGCCCTTTAGCATTAGCGCTGTTTCCTAGTTGTAGCAGCCGCGTTTCATAAATAGCACTGCTGCGACTAATATTTGACTTTGCTAGACTAACTGCTGCCTGAGCGCGCTTTAGCTGATTTTCAGACGCAATGACATCGCGGCGGCTGTTGGCTGTAGTTAGTTTAGCTTTAGCTTCTGCTAGCTGGGTTTGAGATTCTAGAGCGTTGCGACGTGCCAAAGCACCTTCAGTAGCTAACACTCGATCTTTCTCATACTTTTCTTGAGCAAATGCCACTTGGCTTTGGGCTTGGGCGATTTCAGCGTCGGCTATTTGTTGATAGCGATCGCGGTTTTGTTGTGCTAACCTCAAGTCAGCTTCAGCCTGCTGTAAATCAGCCTGTCCTTGTGCCAGTTTTTCCTGAGAGTTAACTCGCAGTTCCACTAAATCAGGACTAGTTAGAATGGCGACGGGTTGACCTTTCTTTACTAGTGCGCCTGGTTCTACCAACAGTTCAACTACTTTTACTCCTTGAATTGGGGTGGTGACTTCTACTTGCTGGCTAGGCAAAGTTTCAATCTGCCCAGTAGTTTTAATACCTACAGCTAATCGTTGGCGTTGCACTGGTTCTACCTTAACTCCTAGCAGTTTTGCGGTTTCTGCATCGACTTCCACAGAACCCGTCGATTCGCCTCCTGCCTGAAAGGAACTGCTGCCACTGTGGTCATGACCACCACCAGCTAAAACAGTAGTAGGAGTACTTAGTAGTAACATCAACATTGTCAATGAAACATAACGCAGTGGAGTAGAAGATTGAAACAAATTAGAGATTCCCATAGCTTGTTGTGTCCTAAGTTAGTGAGAAAGCAGAATCGCCTTTGGATGTTGGCATTTAATGTGCAAATTTGGACTACCGCTTTCTTTAGCTAGTTACATTGCTTTTGTGAGTAATTTAAGGAGTTTGAATAGTACTCCTTTTTTAGTGTTTCATATCGATATGAAATTTGGGTGAAATTTTTAATGGCGATCTCTATTAAAAAAAACTATAGCAATCCAAATTAAAACCTGAGAAAATACGTAAACATAAAATAAGTACCTGTAGGTATTCAAAGGTTTTTTCTGATCAATCAAATAAAATTACTATATGAGATTTAAACTATATTTATATTTTAAACATTACAGATTTTCAATAAGTATAAAGTACACAAAATATAGAGACTTTTGGATTTATGTAGATATATCAATCCTAAATCATTCATGAGAAAACACTATATTCATGCAGCTTAGTGAAGTCAAAAATTTGACAATTGATTGCTAACTCAAATAACTCCTTGACCACAGAGAAAGAATGACAAAAAAAGTAAAATTCTCTTTTTAGTCATTTAAACTACTTACTAGTTCTTCCGTATTTTCTCATGAATGATTCCAGATTGCTATAGCAACTTTGCAAATTACACCACATGAATTTCATGGCGAATGGAATTACACTATCTCATCAAACCTCAATATTCTCTAAGACTTGTAAAAGTTGTTTCTTGACAGGCTCTAAGGTTGCCATGTCTACTTTTTGCCATACCAACAAGCTATCGCTTGAGTCTATCATCTACAGCTTAAAATGTAAAAGTTGTTTCTTGACAAGCTCTAAGTGCTGAACTTTAGTATGAATTTAGATTCCAACCTTAGTTGGAGCTAACCTTACATTGATATATGGGCTGATTCATCAATCATTGTATTGTACAAAAGTTTCAACTTTAAGTGGACGACAAGTTAGAGTTAATTGCATATATTTAATTCAGGCAAATATTGAGAGCAATTTAGTTACAATATTTCAGTTTATTTGACATAAAGAGAGTAAGAAGAGGGTTGTATGCTCAACGCTGATACTGAACATATAGTATCAGTGAGCTTTGACCGTGACATGATATTTCCCAATTCCTGCCTGATATATCTAAAAAAGTGTACATTGCTCGCATCAATGTTCGCGTTTTGGTAACAGCACGATCAGCTTTACGTCATCGTCAGATCAATTGTGTTATTGATTCTTATTCATGGTCGAATGGCAACAGAATAATTTCTCAGTATTTCAAACAGCTTAGATCGTCTACTAATTGAGTCAGTAATCTCAATCAATATTTCGTTGAGGATAATTTTATGACACGTATACCATTACCAGTTGAAGATAATTTTGAGTATTCCAAAGTTCCAACTCAGAGTAACTTTTTTGGAAATTCTCCTATTAATCATGCACTCACTGCTGTAGCCCAAGAGGTTGCTAGATTGCTTCAACACGCAAATCCTGTTCAAGCTGATGGCAACAACCACGCTGAAACAATTGCAATTCGAGCCATAGAACCGGAATAAAGCCAAATCCTTACTATTGAAACGTTGACTGAGCGAGAGTTAGAGTCAAATCTATGTCAGATATATACGAAACTGTGAACATTTTTCCATCTCATGTGAAAGCAGAAACCGCCTGTGCAAATGAAGGCTTTTCCCATCTGGTAATTTGTTTGAACTAGTTAAGCCGTTGGTTAAATTGCTTGCTGCTGTTTATTAACCACTTCCTAAAATGAATTCTTCTCGCCCTACAGTGATTGTCGGAGCAGGCTTCGTAGGTCTTTTTACAGCGTTGCATCTGCGTCATCAACAAGACTTGCGCTCGATCGTTTTGATCGATCCACAAGAACGGTTTGTTTTCAAGCCAATGTTGTATGAACTATTGACAGGTGAATTGTCAGAAGATGTCGTTTGTCCGACTTATAAAGAGTTGCTGCAAGGCAGTGATATCAACTTTGTACAGGACAAAGTAGTGGCGATCGACCTGCAAGAAAAATGTCTTAAGTTAGCTTCTGGCTCAGATTATATCTACGATCGTTTGGTCTTAGCTGTTGGCAGCATTCAGGGTTATTTAGGAACAGAAGGCGCACAAAAAAACGCATTCGCATTTCGGACACAAGAGAATGCGATCGCTCTGGAGAGCCAGTTACGAGAATGCTTGCAACGTGCTAGCCAAACGGATGACGAAACACAACGGCGATCGCTCCTCACGTTTGCTGTCGTTGGGGCAGGCCCGGCAGGGGTAGAAATGGCAGCAACCCTGGCAGATTTGTTACCCGACTGGTACGCCCAACTCGGCGGCGATATTCGTCAGATTCGCATTGTCTTAATCAATCATGGCAAGACGATTCTCGCAGGCGATGTCAACGCGGGTTTGCAGGAAGAGGCTCTCCAAGCTTTCAGAACTCGAACAGTACCTGTTGAATTGATACTAGGCGTAGGGGTGAAAGCGGTTGCTCAAGACCACCTGGAGTATCAACCTGCCAACAGCACTGAGATAAAAACGCTGTTGACTCAAACCACCATCTGGACAGCCGGGACAGCCGTAAACCCACTCATCCAAAATCTCAAGTCCCAAATTCCCGCAGATCGCTTGGATAAACATGGGCTACCGCTTGTCACCTCAACTCTGCAACTGCTGGATTTTCCAGAAGTGTTTGCCGCAGGCGATTGCGCCAACGTGCAGCCACAACCCTTACCGGCTCTAGCCCAGGTGGCATATCAGCAAGGTGCGAGCATTGCTCACAATTTGATTGCCCTTGCTAAAGGAGCATCCCCTAGCCCAGCCCATGTGAGTCCTCGGGGTACGCTAATGAAATTGGGTTTAGGAAATGGGGTAGCAAACTTGTTTGACAAAGTGCAGATAACTGGCAAACCTGGCGATCTAATTCGCAGTGCAGTGTATTTGGAAATGCTGCCCACCCCACTGCATGACTTTAAGGCAACCACAGAATGGCTAAGGGAAGAAACTTTCTATCGCGATCGCAGACCCAAGATGAAGCCAGAAACCACCGCAAAATAGCCTCTCTCTTCGGTTGAACAACGAGAGCGATCGCTCATCTAGCTGTGTATGCCACTGGATTAGAGTGAACAACCTCCTCACCACCGCCAAGCAAAAACTTTTTACCACATTCCATGTAAAGCCGTCCTTTATGACGGCGTTTCTACACATTTTTCTGATGAAGACACGAACAACAAAACGATTGGTTGGTGGAATCTTAACGATTGGCTTGACATCCTCTCCCGCTACACCGCTCTTGTTAGCGGGAGATTCCCAAGACTCACGACTTAGGTTTCTGTTTCCTTCCCTTACGGGTTTTTTGCAACTGCCCTTTAGACTTATGCCCATCAGGTCTTATGTTCGCTCCACAGACTGTAACTGCTTGCCCAGCAGCCAAGATATTCCGACTGGCGTTGATGTCTCGGTCGTGGTGTGTTCCGCAGTTGGGACAGTCCCACTCTCTGATATTCAAGGGCAGTTTATCAACAATATGCCCACAATTCCCACAGCGTTTAGAACTGGGAAACCAACGGTCTATTTTCACCAAGGTTCGACCGTACCACTTGGCTTTATACTCCAGTTGTCTCACCAATTCTCCCCACGCAGCATCACTGATAGCACGGGCAAGTTTGGGATTTTTGACCATGTTTTTAACTGCCAAGTCTTCAACTACTATCGTTTGGTTTTCACGAATCAGTCGAGTTGTCAGTTTATGCAGATGGTCTTTCCTAGAGTCAGAAATTTTAGCTTGAAGACGAGCTACTTTGAGTCTTGCCTTATCCCGATTGCGAGAGGCTTTCTGCTTGCGACTCAAAGACTTTTGTGCTTTCCTCAACTTTTGATAGTGCTTATCAAAAGCTTTAGGGTTAGCAATCTTTTCACCCGTACTCAGGGTAACAAGGCTACTCACCCCAACATCCAACCCCACAGCATTATCAACTGGTTGCATGGTTTCATTGGTCGGATCATCAATCCGCAAACTGACAAACCAGCGTCCAGAAGGCTCAAGCCTAACCGTGATAGTGCTAGGTTCACACCCCTTGGGCAGATGCCTAGACCATTTAATTGGCAATGGTTCAGAACACTTTGCCAAATAGACTTGTCCATCCTTCCACCGGAAAGCAGATTTGGTAAACTCTGCACTACCACCGCTACGCTTCTTTTTGAAGTTGGGATATTTCGTCCTGCCCGCAAAGAAGTTGGTTAACGCTGTTTGCAGATGTCTCAATCCTTGTTGCAGTGGCACACAGCTAACCTCATTCAAAAACTGGAGGTCATTAACTTTTTTCCACTGCGTCAACATAGCAGAAGTTTGAACGTAGTCAACTCGTTCTTGCCTCTCGTACCAAGCTTCGGTTCTCGCTGCCAAGGCTCGGTTAAACACCAACCGCACACAACCAAGTGTCCGGCGCAATATTTGTTCTTGCTCGGTGGTTGGGTAAAAACGGTAGCGGTAGGCTTTTTCCATACCTCACATTTTACCATTAAATCTGTGAAATACGCACAACCCGCTATGTCCCAAAGTTTAATTACTCACTCGTCGCTCGTCCCGATTCCTCTCACCGCCAATCCCTGCGGATGTGGCGGAAGTCTCCTGGGGGTGTTAGATGAACCAGAATCTTATCTCTAATCAGAACCGACTGTATGCAAACGAGAATTACATTGGAGAAAAATTATGCAGATGGGAGTGATTGGTCTGGGACGTATGGGTGCGAACATTGTTCGGCGATTGCTGCAAAACAACCATGAATGTGTGGTGTTCAATCGCACACCTGACAAAGTGAAACTGCTTGCATCAGAAGGGGCGATCGGCACTTACAGCTTGGATGATTTTGTCCAGAAGCTCGATAAACCTCGTGCAATTTGGTTGATGGTGCCAGCCGGAGAACCAACCGAGCAGATGGTGAAGGAACTGGCTGCAAAACTGGATTCCGGCGACATCTTAATTGATGGGGGCAACTCTTACTACATTGACGATATTCGACGGGCAAACGATCTGATGCAAAAGGGCATTCACTACCTAGATGTGGGAACCAGTGGCGGAGTGTGGGGTTTGGAGCGGGGTTATTGCATGATGATTGGTGGATCTCAGATGGTGGTTCAGTATCTCGATCCCATTTTTAAATCATTAGCTCCCGGACGGGGTGATATTCCGCGTACTGGTGGACGGGAAAAGGTGGGCGGTACGGCTGAAGAAGGCTATCTGCACTGCGGATCGAATGGGGCGGGGCATTTTGTCAAGATGGTGCATAATGGCATCGAATATGGCTTGATGGCAGCCTACGCAGAAGGATTGAATATCTTGCATCACGCCAATGTGGGTAAGCAGAACCGTGTGGCTAATGCTGAAACGACCCCCCTCCGCAATCCTGAACACTATCAGTATGACTTGAATCTGCCCGATATTGCCGAAGTTTGGCGACGGGGCAGTGTAATTGCCTCCTGGCTACTGGATCTAACTGCGATCGCCCTCCTGGAACAACCAGACCTATCAGGCTTTGGCGGGCGCGTGTCTGATTCAGGCGAAGGACGCTGGACGATCGCAGCTGCCATTGACGAAGGCACTCCCGTTCCTGTACTCAGCGCAGCCCTGTATCAACGGTTCAACTCACGCGGCGAAAATGATTTTGCGGATAAGCTACTGTCTGCCATGCGTTTCCAGTTTGGCGGACACGTAGAACAACAGACGGAGATAAAATCATGACGATGACTCATCGAATAAAAGAAATTCTCAGTTGGTATGGCAGCGACAATCCCGGAACGTTGACTAATTTAGCCCGGTTGCTGAATCATGGCAAACTAGCTGGAACTGGCAAAGTCGTCATGCTGCCTGTGGATCAAGGCTTTGAGCATGGGCCAGCTAGCAGTTTTGCGCCCAATCCACCAGCCTACGATCCTCGCTATCATTTTGAGTTAGCGATCGCAGCAGGATGCAATGCCTATGCCGCACCGTTAGGATTTTTGGAAGCGGGAGCGCGAGAATTTGCAGGTGAAATTCCCCTAATTCTGAAAGCTAACGATCGCGATGTGTTACTAGCTGAGTCAGACCCAACGCAAGCACTCACTGGCAGCGTGGAGGATGCGTGGGGATCGGCTTCACTATCTATCCAGGTTCAGCCCATCGGTTTGAGATGTATCAGCAGATTCGAGCCTGTGCCGAGATAGCAAAGCGGCATGGATTGGTCGTGATGATTTGGTCTTATGCGCGGGAATCGGGTTTAAGTAAAGTGGGTGAGACAGCGATCGATGTGATTGGCTATGCGGCTCAGATTGCGGCTCAATTGGGCGCTCACATCATCAAGGTGAAGCTACCAAACGAACACGTTGAACAGGATGCAGCCCGCAAGGTGTATGAGCAAGAGCAAATTCCGATCGCAACATTATCTCAACGAGTGCATCATGTGGTGCAATGTGCCTTTAACGGACGGCGGATTGTCATTTTTTCGGGTGGGCCGATCGACAGTGATGATGCTTTCCTCAATGAAGTTCGTGCCATTCATGCCGGACATGGATTTGGTTCGATTATCGGACGCAATTCTTTCCAGCGTTCCAAGCCAGATGCACTGCGATTGCTCAACACAATCATGGATATTTACAGTGAACAGTCTGCACCCATTCGCACTCCTGCACTGACCTAATTTGTCTATCAAAACAGCCTAAAAATTGGGTTTTTTGTCTCTATTACGAACCGACTCCTCACCCTGAAGCAATCTTTCCCACCCCAATATGCCTGACTTTTTTCATCGCTTGCATCTCTCTGCTGCTGCCAGGAAAGCTAGATCATGAGAAAATCACGTCCAAAGCCTACCCTATTGAAAGATTATCGTGCCATCATTCCTGCTTCCTTTTTTGGCATGATTCTGGGTTTGGCAGGATTAGGTAGTTGCTGGCGAGTAGCTGCTAAACTTTGGCACTTGCCTACCTGGATTAGCGAAGCAATTATGTTGCTGACAATTGCAATCTGGCTCGTGTTGTTGCTGCTTTATGTGGGTAAATGGCTGTGGGCGAGAGCAGATGCCTTAGCTGAATTTGAGCATCCTGTTTTGTGTTGCTTTATCGGGTTAGTGCCTGTGTCTACGATGTTTGTGGCGCTAGCGATCGCGCCCTACTCTCATGCGATCGCCATCACATTATTTGTTGTCGGTGCAATTGGTCAGTTAAGCTTTGGCGTGTATCGTTCCGGTCAGCTATGGATGGGAGGACGTAAGCCAGAAATTATTACACCCATTCTCTACCTCTCTACAGTCGCGGGTAGTTTTGTCAGTGCGATCGTTGCTAGTACCCTCGGTTATCAAGAGTGGGGCCAGTTGTTTTTTGGAGGAGGGCTGTTTTCGTGGCTAGCACTGGAGTCGATGATTATGCAGCGCCTCTACTTGTTAGAAGCATTGCCTAAACCACTACGTCCAACGCTGGGCATTCAACTTGCCCCCCCTGTCGTTGGCTGTGTTGCTTATTTGAGTATCACCACTGGTCAGCCCGATGCCTTTGCCCAGTTCCTCTTCGGCTATGGACTGTTGCAAGCACTGATTCTACTGCGGCTGCTACCGTGGTTATTTCAACAACCCTTTACAACTTCCTACTGGGCATTCACCCTCGGTATTGCTGCCTTGTCGCTGGCATCCTTGCGCCTTGTTGAACGCGGCATGACTGGAATGATGCAAGAATTGGCACTACTGCTATTCATTGGCGCAAATATTGCGATCGGCAGTATTGCTCTAGGGACAGTGTGGCTCTTGCTGCGGGGCAAATTACTAAGCTAACGATCATTCATTTTTCCAGAACATATTGGAAGTAGAACTTATGGCTGCAACAACTAAGCAAAATGACACTAAATCGTTCGTTTACTCAACTCGAATTGATATTTCTGTAGAAATCCGATCGCAACTAGATAACCCAAGTTGCGGGTTATAAAATTCTGAATACTTCGTGACCATTGATTGAAACAAATGCACATGAAAAACTAGCGGTGGCGTTATGGGCAACCGGAAATTAGAGTCAAGCTAAGGTCAGAGCATTAAATCATTTTAATGTATTAAAATTGGCTGATTAAATAAATGCTTTTTGGAGAGTAAATGCTAAAATAAATACTTGAAGTTTCAGCAAAAAACTTGGCAAATTACAAGCACAAATCGATTTAGGGAAATAACTTATTGTCTCACTAAAAAGCGTTTCAATATAATGGCAAATATGTTGTTTAATAGGGTTCCAATTTGATTTTAATTATGCAAATAATTATGGGCTTCATTGAGTTTGTTGGCTGATTATTCTAATAAGCGTTGTTCATGAGCATTTCTTGATAACAGCAGTTGGCGCTCAATACCTTTTGAGCCAATGATACATGGAAGTCCAAAAACAACTTCACTGCCAACTCCATAGTTAGAATCTGCTCTGGCCGATACTGGAAATATCTGCTTTTCATCTCGCAGGATGGTATCAACTAACTGACAAACTACTGTTGATATACCATAGCTTGTATTTCCTTTGCGTTCAAAAATGTTCTGGCCTCGTTTACGAGTTAACTGTGCGTACTCTTGCTGAATTTGTTCTAGCGTTGCACCTTGTGGTATGGGAAATTCAGTTAACAGAATTCCTCCAATAAATGCACTAGACCAAACGACAAATTGACTGTCTCCATGCTCTCCAATCACATAAGCATGAATGTCTTGTTTTGCAACATTCAGTTGCTTTCCAAGTTGATATCTCAGTCTAGCAGTATCAAGAACGGTTCCGGAACCGAAAATTAGGTTTTCTGCTCTGGTGGAAGTAGCGATCGCAATCCGCGTTAGTACATCCACTGGATTGCTAACAATAATTATGATTGAATTCGGTGCAACTCGATCCAATTCTTTGATTGTCGAACACATAATCTCTGCATTGTCGTTCAATATATCTAATCTGGTCTGTCCTTGTTTTGGCTGTACCCCAACAGTCACAATAATGATATCTGAATCAGCTAAATCTTCATACTGATTTGATGGTAAAATCTCCATCTCTTTAAGTAGGGGAATGCTGTCTTCAATATCCCATACTTGTCCTTCAGCTTTTGATAAGGTTCGGTCAAAAAGGACAACCCTTACACATCTACCGAGTAAAACTAAAGCATTTGCAACGTTTGCACCTACATTACCTGCACCAATAATACCGACTTTAGATGTTTTACTCATCATGCTATATCTACTTTTTTCAAGAGTGAAATGTCGTTTATTTGGTAAGTCCTTGGGTCTACAATTGCTGTCTCTTTACAACTTGGAAAACAATATATTTAACCCTTCGGTCATCGTGGGATGAGTCAAAATACCATCGCGTAGAACGGTGTAGGGCATCTGAGCTTGCATCACCATCTGCACCGTTGAAATCACTTCACCTGCTTCATGACACAACAGAGAACACCCTAGAATCCGACCTGTATCTGCATCCACGATCGCCTTCAGAAGTCCATCGGTTTGACCGAGTGTTCTTGCTCTAGGAACGGCTGACGCATCGATTTTCGCCACGCGGATGGCATATCCTTGTTGCTGTGCTTCAGTTTCAGTCAAACCCACATGAGCCAGTTCTGGCTCGATGAATAGACACGATGGAAGCAATCGATCGCCTGTACTCCGGTTGCCCCCATCAATTAAATTAGCTTTGATAATGCGATAATCATCGAGCGATATATGAGTGTATTGTGGGCCGCCATTAATATCGCCTAACGCCCAAATTCCGGGTACATTTGTCTCTAGGCGATCGCTAACTTGAATAAATCCCCGTGTATCGGTTGCCACACCAGCAGCAGCTAAATTTAAGCTCTCGGTATTGGGCGCACGACCAACGGCGACGAGCAAATGCGACCCTTGGAGAGTGATTTCACGATCGCCAACTTGGATTTGCAGGATGGTTTCATTACCAGTGCGATCGATCTTCAACACCTTCGCCTTCAGCAAGAATTTAATACCATCTTGTTCCAGTAATGTTTGAACTGCGATCGCTATATCTGGATCTTGCTGTGACAGGATTTGCTCATTTTGCCCAATGACAGTAACGCCAGAGCCAAAGCGCCGAAACATCTGGGCAAACTCTAAACCAATATAACCACTACCGAGAACGATCAGGTGTTCGGGCAGGTATTCTAGCTCCATAATCGACTCACTTGTTAAAAACTCAACTTCTGTGAGTCCGGGAATGGCTGGAATTAACGGTCGTGTGCCTGTATTAATAAATAAGCGTTCGGCAGTAAGTATGTGAGTATTCCCCTCAGTCGTCGTTACTTCAATTGTTTTAGGAGCAACAAACCTTGCTTCGCCAATAATCAAGTTGCGATCGAGAGCCGTTTGTAGATTGTGCAAATTCATTTCACGCGCAGATTGCACAACCGCTCGTTTTCGTTGGATTACCTCTGCTAGATCAACGATGGGTGTATTGGTTTTAACCCCATAAGCGGCACTTTTTCGCACTGTGTTTGCGACACTGGCACTCGCCACCATAGTTTTAGTAGGAATGCAGGCAATATTAATGCACCCGCCACCAATCATGTTTAAGCTGCGTTCAACCAGAGCGGTTTTTCGTCCGTCAGCGACTAACGCTGGTGCAAGTGTTTTACCCGCTTTGCCGCCGCCGATAATAATGTCGTCATAGTGTTGAGCGTTCACTTCCATATCCTTTGAGTTTGATAAGGTGAATACGATTTCTAGAAGGTGTTATGAATTTCAGAAAAAACTGACTAAGAGGGTTTCAGCGATAATGTATTTGGCAAGCGTAACTCAAGATGCTTGCCCTAGCTGGGTTGACAAAAAGTACATAACACCTGCTAGAAGATTCAACTTTTTCTACAAGCTTGCTTCATCAAGATACGGTTGTTTTTATACACCTCTAAAGTTCCAGACTGCGGGTTATCCAACGTGCCATCCCACACCCAGTATTGATAAATTCCACTCCGAAACTTATACACTCGAACACCTTCTGTCGCTTGGCTAGTTCCTTTGCCCAAACTTAAATTACCGTTGGGACTAGTGGCGCGATAAAGCAGTTCACCGTTCGTATACTTCTGCCAAATATTTACGTTGTAGCCGCCTCGGCATTTCGTACTCAGGACGATGCCAGCAGTAGAATCAGCAGAAGCTCTTAAGGAAAAATTAGCTAAGATACTTATTGGTAGAGCCAGGAGTAACGCAAATGTTTTCATGAGTGTTGTAAAATTAACGAGTTTGACATTCTTACCTACCAAATCCCAGGAAACCCCTTTTTCGTTCAAGACATCGTTTTGCGGATTGATGACGACTACTGCGATGTCATTCTTGTTAATGTTCATGGTTTTTCTTGTTGATTTTCACCGTTCTCTTTCTTAAAAACTACCCGCGATATGCAGCGTTTTTCCAGTGATTCAAAATCAGAATATCTTGGTTATCAGGGCGATCGCGGTGGGCGAATTATCTAGCAGTAGTCACCCTATTTCAGACTTTGACACCACTGCCTAAATACTGTTTCAAAAACGCTAATGTGCGATCGCCCTTTGGGCAGGCGCTTTGCGCCATCGCGTGCTAATTCTACAACTTATTTGCGATCGGCGGAACTAAGTGCTTGATTGATTAAAGGTGCAATGATAGCGATATTTTTCACCAACTCATCACAGAGAGAAAATCGCTGTTTTAAGTAATTAGGATTGTTGTAACTCACCCAAACCTTGCCGTCAGTCGCTTCCCATGCCAGTACTTTCAGGGGTAAATCCAGGGCGATCGTTGGTTCTGCCACCATGAGGAAAGTTCCGGCTTTCGGGTTGCCAAACAGCAACAACTGTGTAGGACACAGGCTTAGTCCGACTTTTTCGGCTTCAGCCTGTTGATCGATACGGGCAAAAATGGTGATGCCTTTTATTTGAAGGACGGCTTCTAATCGATCGATGGTTACAGGCACTGAATATTGACTGAGCTGGCTAATGATGCCGTTGTTTGCATTCATAGCAGTGGACTTCTTGTAGAATAAAAACTGGGTGATATGGTCGTTGGGCTTTTCAAAGATTGAGGTCTGACAATCCTGGATGCTCTTCAGGACGACGACCTAGTATCCAGTGGTATTTGCGATCGCTTTGGTGAATTGGCAGGTCGTTGATGCTGGCAATACGCCATCGCATGAATCCATGTTCGTCAAACTCCCAATTCTCATTGCCATAGGAACGGAACCAGTTGCCAGCATCATCATGCCATTCGTAAGCAAATCGGACAGCAATGCGGTTGTCTTGAAAAGCCCAAAGCTCTTTTATCAGACGGTAGTCCAATTCTTTAAGCCACTTACGTGTCAAGAATTGTGCGATCGCCTCACGACCAGATAGAAATTCTGAACGGTTGCGCCAAACGCTATCCGAGGTGTAAGCGAGTGATACTAGTTCAGGGTTACGTGTGTTCCAAGCATCCTCTGCAATTCGGACTTTTTGGATAGCGGATTCATTATCAAAAGGCGGCAGGGGTAGTCGAGAATTTTCAGGGTTGTTCATAGTATGTAAGTGATATGATGGCGATTCTCGTTCCGAGAGGCTTTGCCAACGTCTCAGCATGATTAGATTAAAATTACAGCAGATTTCAAGTTGGTGGAGTACACAAACTAAGTCCCAAAGTCAGGTATGAATCCTGTTTTAATTCTGGATTCTGAATTTTGCTGTAAGTACGTGCCGGCCGAATTACCTCAAAAGCAGTTTAATACAGATCGACGACTACCACCCGCAATGTGCAGCGTTTCCGCAGAAGCCCCCGTCACAACTGCGATTTTTCCCTCTAGTTTTTTCATGATGATTTCTTAAAATCGGGCAGCGTGAACTCTACAGTTTCGCTAGTGATTACTTTGTGCGTGGGATCAGCTAGTTCGATCAGCACCTTGTGTACGCCAGGTTCTAGTCCGACTAGGATGATCGTTTCCCCACTGGAATCTACAAAGTGCCACGGCGCATCGTCAACGGTGATATGGATATGACCGATGCGCGGCGATACTTCGAGGGCACCTTTGCCGAACACCGGCAACACGCGCAAATTCTCCGTCCGGTACTGGATAAAGACGCGTCCCTGTGCCAGTGGTTCGGGAAGCGGTGGATCGACAATCAGCTTGGGTGGTGCTTCGTTTGCGATCGCAATCAACGGTGATGATCCAATAATGTCCCTAGCGCTCGGTATGTGGCTGTTCATAGCAGGTAATTACCTGAGAGTAGTTTGTATTACGATCCATTTAAAGGTGAAACGGCGCAGAGTCGAATGGTACTAAGAAAAGCCCAAAGGCTTATTTAGTCTCGTTCCCAGTCTTCAGACTGGGAATGTATTCAGAATGGGCTGCTGCCTCTCGTCAAGAAAGAGGAGGCAGAGCCTCCCAGAATGGGTTCCCAGCCTGGAGGCTGGGAACCAGTTACAGCAAGGGCTGTATCTTAACTTAGTGCCATTCCGCTTTACCCTTTTCCCCTGCGCTAACTCGGTAAGCAGCAAAGCGATGGAAGAGCGTCTTTTCTTTTCCCCAAAAACATCGATCGCATCCTATTGCAGATGTTTCTTCAATTCAGCAGCAGCTTGAACAAACAGAGAGCGGACTTCTGGCAGTTCGGCTAAACCATTGAGCAGTCCAAAGTCATGAATCATGCCGTTGTACTGCACCGTTGTCACCTCTACCCCAGCTTCATCGAGCTTGCGTCCGTAGGCTGTGCCTTCGTCATGCAAAATATCGCTTTCTGCAACCGCAATTAATGCTGGAGGCAAGCCTTTGAGTTGCTCAACCGTCGCTTGTAAGGGAGATGCGTAGATGTCTTTGCGCTTTTCTGGGTCAGGGATGTACAGGTCATACATCCACTTCATCGTGGGTACGGTTAGGTATCGTTTGTCGCCGAATTGATGATAAGAATTCGTTTCAAAATCGGCATCGACGATTGGCCACATCATGATGTGTAGCTTGATGTGTGGCCCTCCGTTTTCTTTCGCCTTCAAAGCAGTGACAGCTGTCATATTTCCGCCGACACTGTTGCCGACCACTGCCAGATTCTTGCCATCTACACCAATCTCCTCACCATGCTCGGCAACCCATTTGGTCGCAGCATAAATCTCATTGATCGCTTGTGGGTACTGAGCATCTGGCGTGCGCGTATAGTTGACAAAGACTCCTGCAAACCCTGAAAGCACAACCAGATCGCGAACCATCCGCTTGTGTGTTGGATAATCACCCAACACCCAACCACCACCATGAATAAAGATGAAAACAGGCAATGTACCTTTGACACCTTCCGGTCGCACGATGTTGAGCGTAATCGAATAACCGTCAGCAGTAATTGTCTTCTCAGACTCTTCAATGCCTGAAAGGTCTACTGGAACGGAAGCCTGTGCATCTACGAGAACTTGACGCGCTTCGAGTGGAGGTAATGTCTCTAGAGGCACACCTCCTGAGTTCAGCACTTTCAAAAATGCCTTCACCCCTTTAGAAAGACGTGGATCATCTGCAACTTCCAAAATCTTTGCTTGTGAATTTACTTGAGCAACCATGACATTCTCCTTTGATAATTAGTAAACAATCTGTTGAAATGACACTGTTAAGTGAATTGGTTTAACAGTGATGCTCGATCGGCAGCGATCGTGAAATGGCGATCGCTTTCTACTGACATCGTTTAAGAGCCAGAATTATTTGTTACTGGTGAAAAAGTTGTTAACCTAGCGCGTCGCTGCCTCGATCGGTTGTTTCCACACCGCAGCAGCATAGAGCGAGTCCTCAAAATCGGGGGCAATATCGCCTGTGATACTTGCCTCATGATGCGCCCAGTCCTTAAAGAACAAGTCGTGACTGATGCGCGATACTATTGCAGGTACGTCGCGGCGGATGCTATGGATGTCACCAACTGGCAATCCGAAGCTGACCAAACCAGCAGGATTAAATACGTGAATGTCTTTCAGATAAGGGGCAGTACCAGGTACTTTTTCTTGGTATTCGTGGGCGCTACCGAGGTAAGGATGTGCCGCCAAACCGTCGTCGCGCAGTCCTTCTGGTGGCTGGTAGCGATCGCGCCAGAGGGCAATATGTTGGGCAAAGTCGGCTAGTTCGGGACGCTTGGTTGGGTCAACGAAGTAACCAGTGCCAGCGATCGCAAAATCAAACTCGAAAACATCATCGTTCACCTGGATGGCAATGCGTTCGCCCAGTTTCCGTGCCGATTTCCAAGGTGCAGATAGATGGATGTGAAAGTTCGGGAAAGCGATCGCTCGCTTAATCGAGTTCGGGGGTGGCGCGGTGCCTGCTTGATGAAAGCGCCAAGCCTGGAGCCAGCGGGCTGCATCGGGTAGTTGGGGATAGTTGTCGTAAGCACCAGGGTAATCCCGTACCCGAAGGAGTGACAGAGATGCGATCGCCGATCGCCGTACAAATAAATGTACTGCCTTAGCTCCCGATTCCAGCGCCACTCCTGCTGCATCGAAAGCTGAAGCCGCCGCACCCAGCACCGCCACAGTCTTACCGCGCAGTGCTTCAAAATCGATCGCATCGGCGGTATGCGCGTACAACGTGCGGGGTAAGTCAGCCAGTATTGGAGGTATGTTCGGGCCACCCGTGCCAGCCACGCCATTGGCGAAGATAATTTTGCGCGTAGTCTCTACCTGCGGGACACCGTTTATCTCAAGGTGTAGGCGGAAGAAACCTGCGACTGGTTCAATCCGCACCAACTTCGTCTGGTAACGAACCTGGATACCCAGGAAATGCCGATACCAACTGAGGTACTCAGCCCATGTCACTCGCCCAATGCGATCGATCGCCGCGTAGGCTGCCGCACCGTGCCGCGCTTCGTACCAGGCTTGAAAGGACAATTCTGGGATGCCTAGTTCTGGGCCAGGCAGATGTTTCGGTGTGCGGAGCGTTCTCATCCGCGCTCGCGTCAACCACACGCCTGCATGAGCCTCGTCATCGGCTGCATCAATCTCCGTTACGCGACCGATCCCAGCACGTCGTAGCGCAAATACAAAGGTGCTACCGCTACCGCTGCCACCTATGATAGTGACATTATGATCGATGCCAGGGCGATCGGGCACCCAGTTTTCGGGATCGGGACCGAGCAGGCGTAGTGCCTCGCGGGCAGCAAAATCGGAATTGCTCGTTGTTGTCATTTCGATCTCCTCAGATATCGTTGCGATGGATGAAAAAATCGGAATAGTAGACAATTAAGCTGTTACTAGTAGTACGCCAAGGCAACGCAAGCGGGGTAAAGGGGAAGGGTGAAAGGGACTCATGTTTTTTATCCCTTACCATGAGTCCCTTTACCGAATGGCACGCTTGTTAACGGCAAACCCATTATATATAAGGCTTTTGGGTGTGGGGTGTGGCTGAGTGGGTGTAGTAAGTCAGAAATTTATTTGTATCCGCAAGAACAAGCCGCAAGAGAGGCAGCGGTTGATACTGGCGGAAATACTCTTGCCATTGGGGATAGAGCGGTGGATTGGTACCATAGCTATACAGCAGTGCCAGTTGAATCTCACCGTTGCCGGGGCGATCGAGGAAATGTTGATCGATAGTCCAGGTATCGGGGCTGATCGCTTCTAGATTGCGAACACCATTGGTATATTGCCACTTCGTTGCTTCCAGGGTGACAAGATATTTGAGCTTTTCAGCATTTTCAGGCGATCGCTCTTGCCAGTATGCCTTAATCGGCTCCCAGAATTCGCGTAGACCTTCCTCGTAAGCATTGCCATTTTGAACAATCAGAGATTGCACGCGCTCTGGATATTTAGCGGCAATCCGATAGCCAATCGGCGCGCCATAATCCATCACATAAAGGCTGTACTTTTTGAGAGCGATCGCAGCAATGAATTTCTCTACAATCTCAGCCAAGCGATCGAACGTGTAATCAAATTCATTTACAGTTGGCATCGAACTGTTGCCGTAGCCAGGGTAGTCAGGAGCAACGAGATGGAATTTATCAGCGAGGGCAGGTATAAGATTGCGGAACATGTGAGACGACGTTGGGAAGCCGTGCAATAACAGAATCGTCGGATTATTACGAGAACCAGCTTCACGGTAGAAGATATCTAAACCATCGATTGAAACTGTGCGATATGTAGTCATGGGATTACTCTTTGTAAGCGATCAAAGCCTTTTGAACTTCAAATCTGTGCCATACCGCCATCGACAAACAACTCAATGCCGTTCACAAAGCTGCTGTCATCTGAAGCGAGAAAGACAACAGCTTTGGCAATCTCATCGGGTGTGCCGACTCGCCCCAGTGGGATGGTGCTGGCTTGGCTGTCCACAAATTCTTGCAACTGCTGGTCATTCAGTCCCAAATGATCGTAACCAGGAGTCGGAACCACACCAGGGCTAATGGCATTCACTCGGATCTTCCGTTCTTTGAGGTCGAGTATCCAATTCCGAGCAAACGATCTCACGGCGGCTTTGGTAGCGCTGTAAACACTGAATGCTGGCGTACCTTTTATAGAAGTAATCGAAGCATTCAGGATAATAGAAGCGCCCTCTGGCAACAGTGGCAATGCCTTTTGTACGGTGAACAGCAAACCTTTGACGTTTACGTTGAATGTTTTGTCAAAGTGTTCCTCAGTGATTGCTCCAAGTGGGGCAATTTGTCCACCGCCAGCATTAGCGAAGATGATATCGAGGTGTCCTTGTTCTTGCTTAATGGTAGCAAACAGACGATCGAGGTCTGCCAGATTAGAAACATCGCTCTGCACAGCCGTAACATTTTTACCGATGGCTTCTACAGCAGCATCCAGTTCGGCTTGGCGACGACCTGTGATGTAGACATAGGCACCTTCAGCAACAAACTGTTTGGCTGTGGCAAGACCAATACCACTGTTGCCACCCGTGACAAGGGCGATTTTTCCTTCTAGTTTTTTCATTATGCTAATCCTTCGATTGTTGGGTTTAAAGCGGTCAGTTACTAATGGAGAGTGGAGTCAGGAGGAAGAATAGTCAGCCCGTATTGGGGAGCTAGGGCGATCGTCTTTTGAATATCTGCATCTGTAATTGGGGGTAGGGGTGCAGTGGGATCGTTCGCTGGAGTCTCCACGATGCGAGGCTTATTGAATACTAACTAATCTCTAAGGGATATCTCCAGGTACACCCAGAATTTCGTCGCCAATTTCGGTAGAGATGCGAATGAACAATTCCAAATCAGGTGCCTCATTCTCGTTTAGCGTCCCTGTTGCAGCAATTAGTTGAGCAAAGGCACTGGGGGCAGAAACGACTAACGCACGAGCTGGTCGATCGCCGAGTGTAGCAACAACATGGGGTATGCCCATAGGAATCAGAACACTTTCACCTATGCCTAGCACAACCTTGTTTTTACCAAGCCAGACAGTGTACTCTCCTTGGAGCACATAAAGTTGTTCGGAATAGCGTGTATGGCGATGGGGTGGAGTCTGCATACCAGGAGGAGAATAGCCTTCAATCAGGTCGTATTTACCATCAGTCGTGGTGCGATCGGCGAGGATGGTGAGGCGAGAACCAAGAAGCCAGAACGATTGTGTCATGGAATAGATATTTCTAATGAATTGTGTCATGAATGCTCAAGCTTGCGACTCAAATAAAGCAGGCGTTCATACCGTCAATGCCAGTACGTCATAGAAACCGAGCGCTAAAGCGAAGCGTCCGATAAACTCTTGAAAAAAGAGATTTCCGAACTCCTAAATAGATGAGTGTGTCAGATTTTGAACATTAAGCTTGTTAAGAACACTTTGCGAAGTACGCTCCGCTTTAATTAAATCTGCTGCCTTCTCAGAAATCATGATAGTGGGTGCGTTTGTGTTGCCTGTGGTAATTGTTGGCATGATTGATGCATCAACCACACGAAGACCTTGAATTCCATGTACCCGTAGTTCAGGGTTTACCACTGCCATTGGGTCAATGCCCATTTTGCAAGTGCCAACCGGATGCCATACAGTGCTGCAAGTGTCCCGAATGTAAGCTTCGAGTGCTGCATCAATCTGAATTTGGGAACCCGGAGCAATTTCTTTGCCACGAAACTCATCAAAGGCACTGTTCTGAAACAATTGGCGGATTAATTTCACTCCCTCAACCAACTTCTGCACATCAGCTTGACTTTGTAGATAATTCATCCGTATGGTTGGTGGATCGTTGAAATTAGATGAACGCAAACGAACGCTGCCAACATTTTGGAGACGGGTAAGAGAGACTGCACCTGTAAATCCAAAATCAGCAGGAGTATAACCAGGTGACAAGAATTGAATCGGGCCGAAAAAGAACTGCAAATCGGGTGCAGCCTCCACATTCCCTTTGCTATGCAAAAATAATCCGGCTTCAACTCCATTACTGGTAATGGCAGGGTGTATATCTTGAGTAGCTGCTTGAACGACACAAGTGAGAATGTGATCCTGAAGGTTTTGACCGACACCCGGCAAATCTGCAATCACAGAAATTCCCATCGCTTGCAGATATTCTGCATCCCCAATACCAGAAAGCATTAGCAGTTTGGGCGAATCAAACGCACCCGCACTTAAAATCACTTCTTGGTTGACTCTGACCTGGTGGAGCCTACCTTCATGCAGATATTCTACTCCCACACAGCGAGTGCCTTCAAACAGCAATCGCGTCACCAATGCCCCAGTCGTTACGGTCAAATTGGGACGATGGAAAATGGGTAGAAGAAAAGCAGCAGCAGCACTGTGCCGTTTACCATCCTCGATCGTCAACTGATAAAGTCCTACCCCTTGTTGCTGTACACCATTAAAATCAGGATTGTAGTTGTATCCCATTGATACACAGGCATCTACAAAGCGTTGGGAAACCACAGCAGGGGACATCAAATCGGTAACGCTCAACTCCCCATCAACCCCGTGAAATTCTGACGCGCCTCGCTGCTGCTGCTCCGATTTCTTGAAATAGGGCAAGACATCAAGGTACGACCAACCGGGATTTCCTAATTCCTGCCAGCGATCGTAATCTTGAGGATTGCCCCGGACATACATCATGAAATTAATCGAACTGCTGCCCCCCAAGACTTTGCCACGGGAACAAAACATTTTGCGGTAATTCAGGTAGGGTTCCGGCTCAGAAACGTAACTCCAATCTACTTCAGAGCCTATTAGGCTAAAGCACTGCGCCGGAATTTGAATTTCTGGTTTTGTAGCTGGGTTGCCCGCTTCGAGGAGTAACACGGTTGTGTCACAGTCTTCGGTTAGACGATTGGCAACCACACAACCAGCCGAACCTGCACCAATTACAATGTAGTCATAATTAGTCATAAAGTTCTCTTCCTCTGTTATCTACAATGGATAAATGGAGTCAAGAATGAACTGATTTAAAGAGCGATCGCTGAAATACTGTTAGTCAATAACTAGGTCTGTTCTATTTATTTGTACTGAGAAACTGCTTCTCTTACAATTGCGATTACTTCACAGCAGTACTTGCTGCTTCAATCACTTTGGCAACCTCTTTTGGATGAGAGATAAAAGGAACATGGCTGGAGTTAACTTCGGTTGTCTTAGCATTAATCCGTTTAGCCATAAATCGTTGAAGTTCAGGGTTGATGGCGCGATCGCTTTGAGTCACGATAAACCAGGAAGGAATCGTTTTCCAAGCGATTTCATTCACTGATTGCTCAAAGGCTGCGCTGGCGATCGGTTTTTGGGTTGCGGCCATCACTCGCGCCTCAGCTTTTGATACGTCTTGGGCAAAAAATTCGTGAAACTTCCCGCGATCTACATAGAGAAAGTTTGCAGCATCAGATACGATCGCCGTACTAATCGGAGGTGCTGCGTACCTTTTATTCAAATCACTCGTCTTTTCACCGACATCTGGTGCGAAAGCATTAACATAAACCAAAGCTTTCACCTGTGAATTGCCAGCCGCCGCACCCGTGATTACATTTCCACCATAAGAATGTCCGACTACAACAACAGAACCCTTTTGAGCATCAATCACCCGCTTCGTCGTTGCGACATCATCAGCAAGCGAGGTGAGCGGAATCTGCACAGCAGTTACTCTATAGCCATCTTTCTCCAACAATGGAATGACGTGTTGCCATGATGTACCATCAGCATAAGCCCCATGAACGAGAACGATCGCAGGTTTAGAGTTGGACGCTTGAGGTAATTCCTTGGAGGTGGCTGATGTTGGATGCATTGATATGACAACGACAACACTTAATGCAAATAACCACAGCAACATTTTTTGAACTTTTTTCCATGTAAAAACTATCATTGCGATCGCCTCTGTATTCTTGCTAAATTGCTGAAATCTCTGGTTCTTGTCGTCGGTATAGAAGTTATGAAATACTCCCTGCTGAAATACTTGTTAGGATAAGCATCAAAAACCTTAATCATTTGCAGCAACAATAGCTGCCATTATCTGCTCAACAGTCCAGCGATCGAGATAGCGAATTCCATTAATAAACAAAGCGGGTGCAGCCTCCACTCCACTTCGTAGTCCACTTTCGATGTCCGTATTGATCCGATTGACATATGCTCCTTTGGATAAATCCTGCAAAAATTGAGAAATATCAAGTCCTAAACGATTGGCATACTCCACTAGATAGCCATTTCCCAATTCCTGTTGATAGATAAACAGCATCTCATGCATTTGCCAAAACTGCCCTTGAGCCGCTGCTGCTTCTGCAGCTTGTGCTGCCCTTTGAGCATGTGGATGAATCTGAATTTGTGGAAAATGACGGAAGATAAAACATAAATAATTCTCCCCTAAAGAAACACTAAGTTGTCGCCCAATGACTTTAATCAGCCTGTCAACATTTGCACTCTCTTGAGATTGATAGTCCCCATACATCACCAACACTACAATCGCATTCAGTACACCTTTTATGCGATCTTGTGTTGAAGGTGGGACGAATAACAAACTGCGATCGCTCTCAAAACTCACTGAGACCTCCGAAAAAGAAAATGCTCATCGCCAGCGATCTCTTCTGAAATCCTTGTACTACCTGAGCTAAAATCTAGTTTTTGGAAAGGTCTAAGTCATTCAGAAGAAAATTAGATGGTGCGTTAACGAAATGTAATAAGGTATACCAGAAACCTCTCTTCAAAGCCTCTTTCTACTTCGAGGAGAGGCTTTGAAATTCCCATTCCCTTGTAGGGAAGGGGGCTAGGGGGGTTAGGTTTCCGAGCCTCAGAAGTTACCAAAAATACTTTTCAAACATCCTCTAAGGCTTAAATACACGACCATGGCCGGCAGCCTGCTAGCAAAGTTTTTTTCTTATCTAGAGCAGCATTTCTATTTTGAGATTGAGTTTGTTTGATGCTGTAATTAATTTTTAGGGCATCGTCTCCTAATGTATTGTGCTTTTTAATCGCTGTGTTTAAGGTAGGTGCATTCAGATTATTCTCTAGAGTCACACCCTGATTGATTTTGGCAATAGCAGAGTTTCCAGAGAAAGCTATTGCGCCAACGATTACGACTCCTAAACCTTTAGCCAAATTCCAAACATGCATAATTGTATTCCGCCTTTTTTACCAATTCTAAATATTCTTTGGCATCAATTAACTAGAGGATTTCGCCGCCAGTGAGCAACTAAACGTTTACATACTTTTGTTGAAGCTTTGGCGGCTTTGTGTACAAATATATGCAATTAACTCTAACTTGTCGTCCTCTAAAAGTTGAAACTTTTGCTCAATAGAGTGATTGATAAATCAGTCCATCTCAAAATGGAAGGTTGCCTCCAACTCAAGTTGGAATCCAAATTTCAACTTGAGTACAACTTATTTACAAATTGACAATCCCACGCTTAACAGCAGTAATCACAGCTTGTGTGCGATCGCTCACTCCCAGTTTGCTTAAAATCCGATTCACATGAGATTTGACGGTACTTTCACCAATAATCAAAGCAGTCCCAATTTCCTGATTACCCATTCCTTGTGCCATCAAACGCAACACTTCCAACTCTCGTTCACTCAGTTCTGGATTGCTCATTCGCTGCAATAATTTTGCGCCCACTTCTGGCGGAATGTATTTCTGACCATTATGAATAGCGCGAATCGCATTCAAAAGCTCGCCAGGTTTAGCATCCTTAAGCAGATAGCCTTGAGCGCCCGCCTGTAAACCGCGATAGATATCTTCATCGCCATCGTAGGTTGTGAGTACCGCGATTCGAGCCTGCTTAAATTCAGCACAAATCGCCATAATGGCTTCAACACCTCCCATTTTGGGCATTCGTAAATCCATTAGTGTGACATCAGGTTGGTATTCTCGAAACAAGGCGATCGCCTGCTGTCCATCTTCAGCTTGAGCGATCGCTGTCATTTCTGGATCGCGGTTAATGATGGTTGCTAGACCCTTTCTGACTATGGCATGGTCATCAACAATTAGCACCCGAATCGTAGTGGATTGGCTCATTATAATTCTCACTCAAGGGTTGATGGTGACAATAATTTCTGTTCCTTGACCAGGTTGGCTTTGAATCAATAGTTGTGCGCCAATGCGCTCTGCCCGTTCGCTCATTCCTAATAAGCCAAACCCACCGCTCAAAGGAGTGCTACCTACTCCAAAGCCCCTGCCATCGTCTTTAACCCGTAAGATACACTGTGTTTCGTTATACACTAACTCAACCCGAATTTCGGCAGCATCAGCGTATTTAATCGCATTGGTTAATGCTTCCTGCCCAATTCTAAGTAAGTTATTCTCCACTTCGGTTGATAAGGAATAGGCTATACCTTGAGTTTCGCAAATCAGAGCCGTGTCGGTCGTTGCTAGCATTTGAGCCACAATACGATGCAAGGCACTCTCTAAATTACCTTCTTCTAGTAGCCGCGGACGGAGTGCTGCTACGGATCGCCGTGTCCCTGCTAGCCCAGCGCGTGCTAGTTCCTCAATCATTTCCAGATGTACTTGGGTTGCTTCTGGGTCGTCCGCCAGCACTTGTGTTGCTGCTCCAACTTGAAGCAGAATACCTGTGAAAGATTGAGCTAGTGTATCATGAATTTCTCGCGCCATCCGGTTGCGTTCTTCTAAGATAGAAGTGTGTTCAGCTCGTTTGCGATCGCTAATATCTGTCATGAGACTGTAGAAACCTCTTACCTGAGCATTGTCATCGAAATCAGGAATAAAGGTCGCGCTGATGCACCGCTTATCATCCAAAAAAGGGATTTCTGCTTCTAGAGGGACAGTTTGCCCTGCAAACACCTGATTAATATACGGCTCAACCCGTTCATAAACCGCCTCACCGAGCAGTTGACGAACAGGGTTGCCCAAAATTTGATCGCGGCTACGGTTGAACCAAACCTCATAGGTACGGTTGATAAATTGAAAGCAGCGATTGGCATCGACGTAGCTAATCAGAACGGGTAGAGCGTCGGCAATCAGTCGTAATTCCTGCTCCTGTAAGCGAAGCTCCTCGTAGACACCGCGTAGCTCTGCTTCGTTTGCCTGCAATGCTGTCGTTCGTTGGGCAACTTCTTGCTCTAGGGTGCGATTGTATTCTGCTAAAAGCTTCTCTGCTTGTTTACGTTCGGTGATGTCTTGAAAGGCTGCGATCGCATACAGAATGTTGCCAGACTCATCAAAAATTGGAGTTCCCCAACTTTCGATCGGAATGATGCGATTCCCCTGATGAATTTCGATATCATCCACACTGCCCTGTTCGCCGTTTAGCGCTCGCCTAATCATCAGTTTTTCGGTTGGGTAGGGGCGATCGGTTCCTGCTACATAGAGTTGATAGACCTCGGCAATTTGCTCTGGGGTGACAGACGGCAGCACGCCCTTGCCCAAGAGTTGGATTGCCTTCTGATTTGCGTAATAAGGGCGGCCTGTTGCATCCATAACTACAATTCCTACCGGAACCGACTCTAAAATTTTCTGGAGGCGGGTTTCACTTTGGGCGAGGGTCTGGTTTAAAGACTGCATTTTGGCAAATGCGATTTGAAGCTGCTGTGCCATCTGGTTGAACGATCGAGCCAGTTCGCCCAAATCGCCCGATCGCTCAATTTCTACCGTCTGATCCCATGCACCGTCTGCTAGCGCTTTTGCCGATTGACTGACGCTGACAATCGGTTTAGCGATCCATCGGGCAATCAAAATGCAGATCGCAATGCCAAGCAGCAAAGCCGCAATACAAAGCAGAATCGTCGTGTGGATGCTTTGATTAATCTTGGCCATGAAATCGGATTCAGGCAACACCGTGACAATCAGCCAATCCAGCCCACGAGTATCTTTGAATGGCATCACCTGAATCAACTGCCGCCTGCCATCGAACTTAAAATCAAGCTGTTCCGCAGTCTGGATCTGCCACAAATCGCTGAAATGCTCGCGCAAATAGGCAGCAGTAGCTCGCACGGTAGGGTTACGGCTCTCAACTGCGGACAATCGATTTGCTGCCGCCCCACTACTAATAATCGCCTCTCCGGTGGACGTGGCAACCAGTTGTCCCGATCGCTCTAGAATAAAGGCGATGCCTGTCTTGCCAATTTGCAGGCTAGCCAAAAAAAGGCTCATCTCATTAGGCAGAAATACATCGGTGGCACAGACTCCCAACAGCGATCGATCGGCTGTGCTATAGACAGGCGTACTGGCGGTGATCGTTGGCAACTGGCTAGCAAAGTCGGCATAAATTCCACTCCAGATTGGTTCGCCTGCCGTCACTGCTGCTTTATACCAGGGACGAACCCGCGCATCGAAAGCTTTGTTGCCTTGACTGATTAACTGGTCTCGCTGACCATTGCGATCGAGGCTGTAGCCGTAGAGTTGACGATCTGTAGCAACATTACTCGACCGCAGTTCAATTGAGCGATCGCCAGGGCTACGTCGCACCCCTAGAAGAGAACCTTTGCGATCGCCGCAGTAGATATCACTCACCATTGGATAAATCTGAATTTGCTGCCAGAGTGGAAACTCACCTTTTACTGCGCTAGGGTCAATTTTTCCCTGAGCGAAGGTGCTGGCATTGAGCCGATTGATGTTATGGGGTATCTCGGTATAGGTTTGTAGTTTGCCTTCGATCCGGTTTGTCAGTTCGCGCCGCAGTTGACTGGCGAGATCGTTGATGGCTTCCTGTCTATTTTGGAAGGAAAAATACCCCACTAAGCCGACTGTCACCAAAGTTTGCAGCACAAACGGCACAATCAAAACCGTCTGCAATGGCACCGTTCTGGAAACTTGAGCTACAACTTGCTTGAGAAGACTGCTCATCAATCAGATTCCTCATTTACGGCAGTTCGCGCAGGTTAGTCCATTTATTGACCGAAGAAAGGCAGAGGGCAGGAGGCAGGAGGCAGAAGGAAGAAATACAATTTTTGTCCTCAGCAATCAAGGGACACAAGCCCCTAAATTTATTTATGAAAAAATAAATAAATTTGTATAACGAGTGGCGCAGCGCATATTTACTGTGTCAAAAGTTAAATCCCCTAAATTTATTTATGGGGATTCCCTTCTGCCCTCTGCCTTTGTACTTCTGCCTTCTTAAGAAAATACTAGCCATGAGAAGCTCCAACGATCGCAACAAGTAGCGGCTCAAGCTCTAAAGCGTCTCTATAACGCACACCATTGATAAATAAAGCTGGAGTGTTAACTACCCCACTATCCATTCCGCTAGCAATGTCTTGATTGATGCGATCGACATGCACTTTTTGGGCAATGTCTCGAATTAACTGAGTTACATCAAGCCCTAAATTGTCAGCGTATTCTGCTAAATACCCATCTTCTAGCTCTTGCTGATGCTTCAATAACATCTCGTGCATCTGCCAAAACTGCCCTTGTGTTGCTGCTGCTTCTGTCGCTGCTGCTGCTTTTTGAGCTTGAGGATGGATTTGAGGTTGAGGAAAATGTCGGAATACAAAGCATAGAGAATCTCTCCCGAATAAGGTCGCCTCAAGCTGGCGTTGAATTGCCTGAATTGAGGTATAAAGTTCACTACATTGGGGACACTGATAATCCCCATACTCAACAAGCACAACGCGAGTATTCAACGATCCTTGTCGATGGTCTTGCTCAGAAGGAAGTACAACTAATCGATCGCGCTCTGCTTCGCAGTTACCGCAAGGGTCGTCAGGTGTGTCGTCAGGAATAACATCGCTCATTTTAAACTCTCATTCTAAATATTTGAGGAAAAGAGATTCATCGTGTACCCTCTGAAATTTCTTCCCTTCAACCTTATAATCGTTTGTATGAGTTTAATGTATGAGACTTGCTTAGGCTTGTCGTCAATTCAGGGTCTGTATTTTAATCAACAAAATGATTGAGGATGAGTCAATTTGAGGGAGTAAAACGAATCAAACTCAGGTTTGATTGCCTCAGAGACTAAAATATGATGGTTAACCCAGGCAGAAGTACCATCTTTGCTTTTACAAGCTAGCAATTCCGCGTTTCAACGCAATAATGGCTGCCTGGGTGCGATCTTTGACATCTAGCTTGCTTAAAATTCGGTTGATATGAGTCTTCACTGTACTTTCACTAATATTGAGAGCAGTGCTAATTTCCTGGTTGCTCATGCCCTGTCCGACTAACTGGAGAACTTCTAACTCACGATCGCTCAGTTCTGGAGCAGTCATCCGTTGGACTAGCTTGGCAGCCACGTTGATGGGAATATACTGTTGTCCCTTGGTCACTGTCCGAATTGCTGTCAATAGTTCCTCTGGCTCAGAGTCCTTGAGTAAATATCCCTTTGCCCCGGCTCGCAATCCTTGATAAATCTCTTCATCGGTGTCATACGTGGTCAGCACAATAATTCGGGCATTGGGAAACTCATTGCAAATGACCGTAATCGCTTGAACACCTCCCATCTCGGGCATCCGTAAATCCATCAAAGTCACATCAGGTTGCTGTTGCTGAAAAACTGCGATCGCCTCATGCCCATTTCGCCCCTGACCAACAATGATAATATCTGGAGCCTCCTCTAACATTCCGATCAACCCCTGGCGGACAACAGGATGATCGTCCACAACCAGAACGCGAATGCTACTAGGCTGATTCATGCTGACTTACCCTCGATTAATAGATACCATAATTTCTGTCCCTTGCCCTAAGTCACTTTGAATCTTTAATTTAGCTCTAATGCGTTCAGCCCGTTCTGCCATCCCCAGTAGACCAAAGCCATTCCGCATCGCCTGGTTTTCTACATTAAATCCCTGCCCATCGTCTTTAATTCGCAAGCTGCATTGGGTCGGTTCATAGATCAGTTCAATGTGGATTTTACTTGCCCTAGCATGTTTGATTGCATTTGTCAAAGCTTCCTGCCCAATCCGAAACAGATTATTTTCCAGATCGGAGGATAGGGGATAGGGTGTACCTATGACTTCGTAGACGATCTGGGTTGCGATCGAGGAGTCTAATTGAGCAGTAAGATGGCTTAAGGCATCCTGTAAGTTACTGCTCTCTAAAAGGTATGGGCGGTGTAGTGCCTCTACTGAACGACGTGCCTCCGCAAGCCCAGAACGGGCTAAGTCGAGGATCTGAGTCAGGAGAGTTTGCGCTTTTTCTGGGTCTGCCGTTACCTTATTGGCGGCAGAGCGAGCATGAATGATAATACCTGTAAACGCTTGGGCTAAAGTGTCGTGAATTTCCCGCGCCATGTGATTGCGTTCTTCTAGAATCGAGGCTTCTTCAGCTCGTTTGCGATCGCTGATATCTCTTGCCAGCCAAATGACAGAATGTTCTGAAATGGGCGAGATGCGAGTTGCAAACCAGGTTTTCCACCCTCCCACGATCGAGCTATACTCAACCGTTAGGGGCTGCTGAGTGCTTAATGCTTGCCGAATACAGCCAAGAAATGTATCGGCTTGCGATCGCTCAAAAATTTCGGAAAATGTTCGACCCACCTGTTCGTCAATCGGGTTAGATAATTTCTCTGACTCGATCAGGCTTGCTCTCAAAATCCGCCCTTCTGCATTTACTACCAAGAGCGGATCGGGCATTGCACAAAAGAGCGCCCGAAGTTCTGCTTCGGAGGCTTGCAACGCTTCTTCTGCCTGTTTGCGTCTAATTCCTAATGCAATCTCACGGGCTGAAAACTCCAACGCCTCAAAGTTGGACGACGGAATGGGATGTCGAGTAAACATCGCTATCACGCCAACAAGTTGCTCATCCAGCAGTATCGGATAGCCCGCAAATGCCACCATGCCTTCTCGTTTTGCCCATTCTTTATCAATGGATGATTCATCAAACACATTGTTAGTCAACAGAGGACAGCGTTCCTGAGCAATTTGTCCAACTTTGACGCTACCTACAGGAATTCGACTGTACTCACCGTCAAGACGGGTATACATCCCCGCACTGGCTTGTAATTCCAAAACATTCTTGTCTTTATTTAGCGTCCAAATCCGAGCAAATGCCGCATTAAAGTGCTTAACAACGGCTTGGGCACAGCGATGCAGCATCAAGGGCAAACTAGCACTTTGAGCCAAGGCACTATCCACATCGGCGCGAAAATCGGAGAGGATTGCCTGTTCCCGAAATTGAGCCTCGGACTGACGCAACACTTCTTCTGCTTGTTTGCGTTCGCTAATATCTGTCATGATACTGTAGAAGCCTCTGACTTGAGCATTGTCATCGAAATCAGGGATCAAGGTTGCGCTGATGCACCGCTTGCCAAGCCCAAAAGGGATCTCTGTTTCTAAAGATACCGTTTGCCCTGCAAACACCTGATTAATGTACGGCTCAATTCGTTGATAAACCGCCTCACCGAGAAGTTGGCGAACAGGGTTGCCCAGAATTTCATTGCGGCTACGATTAAACCAGACCTCATAGGTATGGTTGATGAATTGATAACATCGATTGGCATCTACATAGCCGATCAGAACTGGTAGAGCGTTGGTAATCAGTCGTAATTCCTGTTCCCGATGGCGCAATTCTGCTTCACTTTGCTGTAACGCGGCTGTTCGTTGGGCTACCTGTTGTTCTAAGGTGCGGTTGTAATTGGCTAAGAGACGTTCGGTTTGTTTGCGCTCAGTGATATCTTGAAAGGCTGCGATCGCATAAATCACATTGCCCTGTTCGTCAAAGACTGGAGTTCCCCATGCCTCAGATGGAATAGTTGCGTTGTTTTGGCGAATATCTATATCGTCAGTCCTGGTGCGTTCGCCACTCAACGCCCGGATAATTGGCAGTTTCTCTGACGGATAGATTTGATCCGTTCCCGTCACGTAAAATTGATAAATTTCTGAAAGTTGCTCTGGTGTCGCAGCAGGATCGACGCCTTTACCCATAAGCTCAATTCCCCGTTGATTGACATAGTAAGGGCGACCTGTCGCGTCAATAATACCAATTCCCACTGGAATCGCTTCTAAAAATTGAGTCATCTGACTTTCGCTAGCGCGGAGCTTTGAGTAGAGTTTGGCATTCTCAATTGCGATCGCTGCTTGAGTAGAAAGTAGATTCAGAACTTGCGATCGCGTAGCGTTTCCGTTGGCGCAGCCTCCCGCAGTGAAAGAGACTCGCTCTGATGTAAATGCTCCAGCAGCTAATTTATTTTCTAGATACAACACGCCCACTAGCTTACCTTGATTGAGCAGAGGCAGACATAAAATTGATTGAGTTTGATTCTGTTGAATATATGGCTCATTAATAAAATTACCTTCACGAGTAGCATCATTTAAGATGACAGATTCATGAGTACGAATAACATAATTAATAATTGATTCAGGTAGATGATTTGCAGGTGGGATAGATTGCAGCACTTGTGTAGCATAGACATTCTCACCCTCATTAAGTTCACTAGACGCTTCAATCATCCATTTTCCTGAATTTTCTAAAATCAAAAATCCTGTTTGTGCGCCAGCATTTTCGATTAATATCTTCATCAAGGAACGGAGCAGCCGATCTAGTTCAATTTCGCTCGAAATCGCCTGAGTTGCCTTCATTACTGCCGTTAAATCAAAAGCGATGTGTGAGGTATTAGAAGTGGTTTCAGCAGTAGTGCAGATTGGTGTGGAAGCCACGCTGGATAAATGAGGAAAGAACTGCGGATAGCGAGCTTCTAAATCTCTCACTTTCGCAGTTGCTCCCCACCGTTCATAGCAGTAGTGAGCTTCTTTCATGTAGGTTTGGGCGATCTTTTGCCGACCTCGCACTAGATAATGTTTAGCAGCTAACTCGTATGCTAACGCTTCTTCCTGGATATATTCATTTTCCCTGGCTCCTTGAATTGCTTGTTCATAGAATTCCTCTGCTTCAAACCACTGACTTAGAACTCGTGCAGTCTCTGCTTGCACCAGATGATATTTATGCAAACAATTCATTGGCGCATACTGTGCCCATTGCTTCATTTTATCCTGACTAACCGTAACTTTTTTGAGGAGTTCCTCTTGCACTTGAGTGCTGCTTTCAGAGTATATGGCGAGTCTTGCCAGCGCATCATATAGATAGTAAAAAGGGGCAACAGGTGTGCCTGTTATTCGGATTAAATAACGTTCTGCTATGGTTGAGTTTTCAACTGCTTGAGCGTATTCAGAAAATAGGTAACACAGGATAAGTTTATTGAAATAGACATCAAAGGTTGACGTTCCATCATTTGCTATTTCATGTTGTGGCAATCCACTTTCTTCATTGTAGAACTCGCCAACTAGACGAGTTGGGCTGACCGAAAAGCCCATCAAATTTGCGATCGCCTGATGATATATTTGGTTCCAGGTTAGCGCCGTTTTCTGTTTGATTTGACGAATTGCTTCATTGTATTTCGTCATCTCGCGCTCAACTTCTACGAGTTCCTTTCCAACTGCATAGAATTGGAAGCAATAACAATGAGCACAATAAGCAGCAAACTCTAAATCTCCAACTTCTAAACCTTTTTGGTAGGCTTCTAGCAAGGGCTGGATTGTGTTTTTAATATGCTTTTTCCAATGAATAATAAAGTTATTCACAATGAGTAATGTTCTAGCTCTGAGAGAATGAACATTAAGGTGTGACAATAGATTTAGCGCAAGTTGTCCAAACTCGTACCCAATCGCAATGTTCCCACTCGTTCCACAAAGAATTAATCCGTAAAATGCATAGGCAAAGGGAGATACAACAGCATTACCAGATTGAATTGATAATTTTACTTGTTTAGACACAAGCAGAGGCATCAAATCAGGAGCCGCAACATAGGCAGCAATCGTGATGCTTGATAAGATTCGCATCGCCGCTAACTTGTCCGGTTCGGTCATTTTCGGCAAATGGAGCAAGTTCTCGATTGCCTTCTCGCCAATGAGTGATGCGATCGCATCTAGCTCAAGCTGAATGTCTGACTGAGTTGGCGTTTCAGGAAAACTGATTCCCAGTTGCTGCAAAACTTGCAATCCAGTGTTGATTGCTTCTAATGGCTGGTTCTGCGCGATGTCAGTTTGAATTTTGACTTCGTAAACTTTCACGATGTCGAGAACCGTTTTGGCTGCTTGCAGAGCGATCGCCGCCCAGGATTCTACCTGCTCAAACTCGCCACACAAATACGCGACTTCTGTTGTTTGGGTATATAACTCTAAGGTCAGTTCATAGTTAGTTTGCCAACTTGAGTCTGCCAGCCATGCTCTACCTCTGGCTAAATAATTTTGAGCCACACTATAGGCGATCGCAGCTTTTGCTTTCTGTCCTGTGATTAAATTTAATCTAGCAATTTCATTGCGTTCTAGTCGATCTGTGACAAGCTCAATTCCATGATTAAGATGATCGACAATTTCAAACAGTCGGTCTGATAGTCGCTTTGGCAAAGTTTTTTGGAGGAGATTGCGACCAATTTGTAAATGAACAATTTGTTTTTGCGACTCATCGATTAAGGTGTATGAGGCTTGCTGCACGCGATCGTGCAAGAACTTATACTCTTGAATTAACAAGTTTTCATCTAATTCAGATAGTGGTTGAATTAATCCACCTTGTATGGCTGTTAGTAAATCTTGAAAAACCGTTTCATGTGGTCGATCGCAAACAATCGATAGAGTATCTAAATTAAACTCAGCACCGACGCAAGCAGCTAACTGGAGAATTTGCTGTGTGTTTTTTGGTAATTTATTTAACTGGGTCAGTAGTAACTCCACCACATTATCGGTAATATCCTGGGCTTGAATATCAGCTATGTTCCATTGCCAGCATAAGTTTTGTGCATCAAATGTCAGCAGATTTTCGCTATACAGCATTCTCAAAAATTCACTGACAAAGAAGGGATTGCCCTCAGTTTTACGCAACACCAAATCAGCTAACGGACGAACGATGTCTGCATTTCGATGTAGCGTTTCGGCAATTAACTGATTTAATGGCTTAAGTGTTAATGGTGTTAGGATAATTTCTTGAAGCACTGCCCCTTGTTTTCGCAGTCTCTCTAGCATTAATGCTAATGGATGCGTTGGATTTACTTCATTATCTCGATAGGCTCCAATTAAAAATAGTGATTTGGTTTGCTCATCCAGTAGCATCAACTCGATTAACTTCAGCGTTGCTGAGTCTATCCACTGCAAATCATCTAAGAATATCACCAGGGGATGTGATTCTGAACAAAACACCCGCACGAACTGCCCAAAGATTCGATGAAAGCGATTTTGAGCTTCAGTTGCTCCAATTTCTGGTACGGGTGGCTGCTTGCCGATAATTAATTCAACTTCGGGGATCGCATCAATGATGATTTGTGCGTTGTTTCCTAAAGCTGTGAGTAAGAGCGATCGCCACTGTTGCACTTGTTCGTCTGGTTCACTGAGCAATTGCTGTACCAATTTTTGCAGAGCATCTGCGATCGCACTGTAGGGAATATTGCGCCCAAATTGATCGAACTTCCCAGAGATAAAATAGCCGCGCTTTTGGGTGATTGGTTTATAGATTTCTTGCACTAACGCAGATTTACCTACTCCCGCATAGCCAGATACCAACATCATTTCGACTTGGAATTTTGATTTGCCTGTTTGTTCCCTTTGTGAAGTTGTTTCTGAATTGTTTGGTAAAGAAGCAACGCGATTTGACTCTGGACAGGCTACACGATCAAACGCCGCCAGTAACATTGCAACTTCCTTATCCCGTCCATACAGTTTTTGGGAAATTTGAAACTGACCCGAAACGTCTTGAAGCGCCAGTTGAATGCTAGAGATTTGACCGATTTCTGCTAATTGTTCAGCACAAATTTCTAAATCCGCTTTGATGCCCCAGGCACTTTGATAGCGATTTTCAGCATTTTTCGCCATCAGTTTGAGAATTATATCTGAAACTGGTTTGGGAATTGTTGTATTTATTTCATGAGGCGGAATAGGATGTTTGGCAATATGACAATGAACTAGCTCCAGCACGTCTGTGGTGGGAAATGGTAGTTGTCCGGTGAGCAGTTCGTAAAATGTCACACCTAGTGAGTAGAAATCAGTCCGGTAATCGAGCAAACGGTTCATCCGCCCAGTTTGCTCTGGAGACAGGTAGGCGAGGGTTCCTTCTAAAACATGAGGACTTTTGAAAGTCGGATTCGTGCGGTTAAATTGGGTGGCAATTCCAAAATCAATAATTTTGATAACGCCAGTATCCAGATTGAGGACTATGTTTCCAGGATTGATATCTTTATGAATGATATTGGCTGCATGGATTCTGCCTAGAATCTCGGTGAGGGCGATCGCAAGATCAAGAAAAGTCGATAAAGGCATGGGGCAGAAAATATCTGGACGCTTTTGCATCCATTTCTCTAGGGACTCTCCCCCAAAATCTTCTAAGATAATCACCAGAGTGCGTTGATAATCCTGCTGACTGTATGCCTTCACCACTCCCTCCACTGTGAGGGAACGGGTAATTTTATATTCCTGTCTGTAGCGGGTTAGTTCTTGGGGAGAAGGATAATCAAGCTTGAGCATTTTTACGGCGATCCCTACTCCATCGTCTCTGATGCCCCGATAAACTAGAGAGTTAGAACTTTCATATATCTTGTTTTGAATGGCAATACCAGGTAGAGCAATCATAGAGCAACTCTTGAGAGTATGATCTGGCATAACTTAAACTATACAGCAATTCTTATTCTGAGAATTATTACTTGCTGTTTGCTCCCATCGAGAATAAGTTTGATGAAATAAGAGATTGATAACTAAACTTTAATTTTTGACTTCAAAACATTCAACAATTTTTCTTCCAACGCCGTCAAATAAGCCCGATTCAGCTTTCCTAACGACTCCAAAAACTTCTGTACCGATTCCTCCAGCCCACTAGAATACACCCGATTGATGCGTAGGCGTAGCCCGCCGCAGGCATCGCAATTACCAACGTCAGTGATGATAGCTCCAGCGATCGCAGTTAAGATTATGGGAATTCTCCACAATGGCTTCATGTTGCAACAATAATTGTTGCAATATTAAGAAATCACAATTTTAACCGCACTGAACATTTATTAGCGATTGTTTTTTCAACTTATGTAAATAACTGAACATTGCTACAATCAAGGCATTTACGCGTCCGCAGCTTTTCACCTTCCCCCCACCCAGCCCCATCAGCCCGGAAATACACGTAATTTTTATATAGGACTCATATTTGATTGCGTGAAAAAAACTCAGTACAGCTTTATTCCTTCTTCCCAGTCCCCAGTCCCCAGTCCCTAGTCCCTACGATTAATTCAGAAATCAAATCAGATTGCTATATGCTAACAATGTGTTTTAACCTGAACTGGGGTGATGTTAAGACTCCCCCATGATGAGTCCCTCAATCGTATGCGCTTGTACGATAGGTTCTAGTTCATCGACGATTCGGCAGGCGAAGTGCTTTCGCTGTTCTGCGGGTATAGTTTTGTAATAAGCACGAGTGAACTGGAGATCGTGCCGCTTTGCGTTTTGGGCATCTGGAGCATCCACACCAAGCACTAGCGTCGGGCGGGATTTTTGGGATTGGTTGGCAGTACCCCGATGAATGGTCAGCGCTGACCGGACAGATATATCTCCACGCTTTGGGAGCTTCCTGACAGCACGCTCCTGGTATCGGTCGTAGAGAGATTTTGGCGGAAACATTTCGTGTTTGAAGCCGATTGGCCGATCCCACTGGGTACCGAGTGCTATCTCGAACGGCCCCATGTCCTCTTCGACATCCACGGTGGTTAAGTTGAAGGCAAGCGAGTTGAGCCTGCGTCCTGTCAGAGTGGCTTCGGGTGCGGGAAAGTCGCGGTGCCAGGGCTGATTCATGGAGCCAGTCAGAGGCACGTCAAACCCAATCTCTACGATTTTGTAGTCCTCTCCAAGGACTGCGGTTGACACTGCCACTACCCAAGGATGTGTGACCAGATCGAGAAATCCCCCGATCCTCTCCGGGTGAATCTCTACGTAGTATCGGTTGGGCCCGCGCCCCACTGCTCCTCCCGGACGCGCAAGCGCTTCAGAGAAGAGAACCTCAATATCCTCACCAAGGCGATCTGCCCAGGTCGGCTCGAATGCGCCTTTCAACCCAACGATCCCATCGCCGTAGAGTCCGCCCATGACGGCGGCAGTATCATACTGCTCAAAGAGCGCGGTTGGGGGAATCTCTTCTGTTTTCTGGGCTTGGACGGTATTCGTGTAATCAAAAATAACTTCGCGTGCGGCGGTATTCATCCTAATCCCCTTCTGAAAGAATTTTGAAAAAAGCACATAACAGGGGTCATTTTGGGCGAGATGATAGCAATATAGTTCTGCTGCCTAACTACAATAACCCCAAGAACTAATAATAAATTGGGGTAGAAGGTGCGTAATTGGGCTATAAAATCTAAATAAAAGGATTTTGGACGATAATATCCAAAAAATGCTCTAGTTTTTAACCGAAAAATTGTAAATAAAGTTAATAAATACTTTTGCTGTTGTCGTCATACATACGCAAGATTTATACTTTAGTGTCATTTTTAAGGTTTCTGTTTCTTTTCTATAGCTTCAGTGCATGGTGATGTAACACAGAACACACTATCCACCTTACTTTTTAGCGATGGACTGAAACTCGCTTACCAGGGTCTTGTTTTTTTACCCAAACCAAGAATTTTTGCATTTGCGGCTCACTTTTGAGCTTGTCTAGTGTGTTGAGTTCAAGGGCCAGCAGCTTATTATCGAATAAAACATGAATCTGTCGATGGCAGGCAGAACAGATATTTGCTGTTGGGCCTGGGTCTTGTTTTTTGCGTTTGGTATTTTGTCGTGGAATTAAGTGATGGACAGTTAAATATTCCATCTCTCTTTGACACAGTTGGCATTGCTTGTGTTGATTATTTGGCACCTGATGAATGATAAAACTCTATCTAATATCATAGCGATTACTAAACTAGGGCTAATCGGCTCAACATAAAACTGCCCTGGAGTTATCCAGAGCAGTTTTTGATAGAAGTAAATTATATGGGAGACAATTAATCTTGTCCCCGGTTTATCCATAATAGATACCGTTATATAATACTATTCACCTCAAGTTTCGTGCTTTATGCAAAAAACGAATAATCTTCAAGTTGGCATTACAAAGATTAGAAGTCAGCATCAGCCAGCGTATCACAGATGGCATCCGCTTCTCTACTGTCCACCTCTGATTTTCCTCAACTGGGCTAGGACTTGCAGATAGGGAGCGATCGCACTTGGTGTCGGCTCACTCCCCAAAATTAACGCCGCAGCTTGCAGGGCCGCCATAAGCCGGTGGCGATCGCAGTTAACCAACCAGAATTAATTTGAAGGTTTTCCCTATTTTCAAGATCGGTGACTCTTATAAAAGTTCTCCTAGAGTCGTTTCAACATTTTGAACTAGGCAATCCCGATGCCGCCTGTTACACCATAAACTTCTCCGGTGATGTAGCTGCCTTCTTGGGAAGCAAGCAACACATACACAGGAGCAATTTCCACAGGTTGCCCAGGTCTTCCGAGCGGAACTTCAGAACCAAATTTCTCGATCTTCTCCTGGGTCTGACCACCACTCGGCTGTAGCGGAGTCCAGAATGGACCGGGTGCGACTGCATTAACGCGCACTCCTTTCTCGATCATCTGTTTGGCGAGAGATTTGCTGAAATTCTCAATGCCGGCTTTGGTCATCGCATAGTCAAGCAGACTCGCTGAAGGTTGATATGCCTGAATCGAAGTGGTGTTAATAATTGATGCTCCGGGTTTAAGATGTGGAACGGCAGCTTTGGTAATCCAAAATAGCGCGTAGAGGTTTGTCTTCATCACTTTATCGAAATGCTCAGTCGTGATATCGCTAATTGATGGGTAAGATGTCTGTGCGCCAGCATTGTTCACCAGAATATCTAAACCGTTCAAAGATTGCACTGCATCTGTCACCAGCTTTTGGCAAAAATGCTCGTCGGTGATGTCACCCGGAAGCGCAACTGCTTTGCGCCCTGATTGTTCAATCAATTGGATGACTTCTTGAGCATCAGCCTCTTCGCTCTTAAGATAGCCGATCGCGACATCAGCACCTTCTCGCGCAAATGCGATCGCAACAGCACGCCCGATACCAGAATCGGCTCCGGTGACTAATGCCTTCCGACCTGCAAGTTTTCCACATCCAATGTAGCTCTGCTCACCGTGATCCGGTTGGGGCTGCATCTTTTGAGCAAGTCCTGGTACGGGCTGTGGTTGTTGAGGAAAGGGCGGAGCGGGATATTGCTGCCGGGGGTCTTGCATCTCTAATCGATCGGATTTCATCACTTAGTTGTTTTGATAGTTTTTGCAATTCAAGACTCAAGTATCAAGCATTAAGGAGAACGATTCCTCACCCTTTGAGCAGAATAATCTTCCAGAGTATGTAAGACTTAGGCGCGGGCTTGCTCGATGCGCTTGTATTGGGCTAGAGGTAACATCAACTGCTGGAAATCCCTTTCCTCCAACGAGTGAATCTGACCAATCATATCGGTTAGTTGACTCTACAAAGCACAAAAAGTCTTATTTTTCGGGTAAAAAT
This sequence comes from Nostoc sp. DedSLP04, assembly GCF_034530775.1. Lineage (NCBI taxonomy): Bacteria > Bacillati > Cyanobacteriota > Cyanophyceae > Nostocales > Nostocaceae > Nostoc > Nostoc sp. DedSLP04. The sequence continues at coordinate 97,087 of NZ_JAVRCL010000019.1, forward strand.
TGCAGAAAAGCTGTCAATGCACTTTTCTGCATGTTCCAGGTGGAGAAACTGCACCTAAAGCAGCAGAAAAGGTTGCTGTGTTACATGAAGTTCTCAGATATTGTGTAAGTCATTGGCAACAGTAAAACTACTGAACGCCATTATTTCCTGGTTTTTAAGCTAAGTAATTACACAACTTCAGATTTGTACAAGTTAATTGCATACATATTTTAGAAGGATGTTGAAACGATGATTATTGTCATGAAATCCGGTTCTCCTCGACAAGAAATTGACTCATTGCTCACAGAACTTTCACGCTGGAATGTTGTCCCAGAAATCTCTGTAGGTAAACATAAAGTAGCTATTGGTTTAATTGGTGATACGGCAGAAATCGACGTGCGCCAAGTGCAAAATTTAAGCCCTTTTATTGAGCAAGTGCTACGGATAAAGAAGCCATTCAAACGCACTAGTTTAGAGTTTCGTCATGGTGAACCCAGTGAAGTCAAGGTGTTTACACCCTCTGAAACCATAACCTTTGGTCAAAACCATCCTGTAGTTGTAATTGCAGGCCCCTGTTCTGTAGAAAGCGAAGAAATGATTGTAGAAACTGCACTGCAAGTCAAAGCCGCAGGTGCAAAGTTTCTCAGAGGAGGTGCTTACAAACCCAGAACTTCACCTTATGCTTTCCAGGGACATGGAGAAAGTGCCTTGGACTGGTTAGCAACAGCTAAATCGGTTTCTGGCTTGGGCATTATTACCGAGGTAATGGATGCGGCTGAATTGGAAATAATTTCATCAGTTGCAGATATTTTGCAAATTGGCGCACGCAATATGCAAAACTTTTCCCTTTTGAAAAAAGTCGGTGCAACCAATAAACCTGTGTTCCTCAAACGTGGTTTGTCAGCCACTATTGAAGATTGGCTGATGTCAGCAGAGTATATTTTGGCAGCAGGAAATCCCAATGTGATTTTGTGCGAACGAGGCATTAGAACTTTTGATCGGGAATATACACGCAACACGTTAGATATATCTGCAATTCCGGTTTTGCGTAATTTAACTCACCTTCCAATTGCGATCGATCCTAGCCACGCTACTGGTAAATCGGAATTGGTGACATCAATGGCGCTGGCTGCGATCGCGGCTGGTTGTGATTCGCTAATGGTTGAGGTTCACCCTAACCCTCAAAAAGCCCTTTCAGATGGGCCTCAATCGCTCAATTTTCCTAACTTTGAGCAATTTATGAAAGAAATCACTCCTCTGGGCAAATTCTTTGGTCGTTGGCAAGAACCAAGATACACAAACAGTAAAGTCACTCAGTCGCAGACATCTTTAATAAATTGGAAGATTGGGGTTCTTTAAGAATTGTTAGCTCGTCAGCCAAGATTGAAAACTTTAGTCACAACAAACTCTAGAAAACATGAATACAGTTAGCTTAAGTACAAACACTGGCCAGAAAACAGCTTTTTCTTTTGTCCCTAGTTCTGATGATGCCGTAGTCGTAGGCGATCGCAATCTCACTGTTGAAGAAGTAATTAGTGTAGCGCGTTATGGCAAACAGGTACGTTTAACTGACGATCCAGAAAAACTGGGTAATATTCAAGCATCCTGCGATTATATTCGTAATGCCGTTGAATCTGGTGAACCTATTTATGGGGTGACAACTGGTTTTGGTGGTATGGCAAACGTGGTAATTTCTCCTGAATCTGCGACTTTACTACAAAATAATTTGATGTGGTATCACAAAGTAGGTGCAGGTAAAAAAATACCTCTAGTTGATGTTCGGGCTGCCATGCTGCTACGTGTGAATTCTCACATTAGTGGTGCATCGGGGATTCGTTTAGAAATCCTCAAGCGGATGTTGATATTTCTGAATGCTGGTGTTACACCTCATGTCTGCGAATTTGGTTCCATTGGTGCTAGTGGTGATTTAACACCCTTAGCATATATTACCGGAGCATTGATTGGTTTAAATTCCAGTTACACCGTTGACTTTAACGGTGAAGAAATAAATGCCCTAACAGCACTCAAAAAGCTGAATTTAGAGCCATTGCACCTACTTCCTAAAGAAGGGTTAGCAATGATGAATGGTACTTCAGTCATGACAGGTATCGCCGCTAATTGCGTCTACGACACCAAAAATCTTTTAGGATTGTCAATGGCTGCCCACGCCTTAGCTATTCAAGGTTTAAATGGGACTAATCAATCATTTCACCCATTTATCCATAAACTCAAACCACATTCAGGACAAAAATGGGCTGCTAGCCAAATGCTCAACCTGTTAGAAGGTTCACAGTTAGTTAGAGACGAGTTAAATGGCGCTCACAACTATCGTGGCGAACATCCGATTCAAGATCGTTATTCACTGCGTTGTTTGCCTCAATATATGGGGCCAATTGTCGATGGTTTTGACCAAATTAAAAAACAAATTGAGGTAGAAATTAACTCTGTAACTGACAACCCACTTATCGATGTAGAAAACCAAGCAAGTTATCATGGCGGTAATTTCTTAGGGCAGTACATTGGTGTAGGCATGGATCAATTGCGTTATTACATCGGGTTGTTAGCTAAACACTTGGATGTCCAAATAGCGTACTTGGTTGCACCAGAATTTAACAATGGGCTATCTCCATCTTTAGTTGGTAACACAGATCGAGTTGTAAACATGGGATTGAAGGGATTGCAAATTACTGGCAACTCGATTATGCCTCTGTTAACCTTCTATGGAAATTCTATAGCCGATCGTTTTCCCACTCACGCAGAACAATATAACCAAAATATCAATAGTCAAGGTTTTGCTTCGGCAAATTTAGCACGTCAATCAGTAGAAATATTTCAACAGTATATAGCGATCGCCTTGATGTTTGGCGTGCAAGCAGTTGATTTACGCACATACAAAACTGTTGGACATTATGATGCCCGCGTCACCCTCTCGCCAGCAACCAGAAATTTATATCTAGCAATCCGTGATGTCGTCGGACAAGCGCCTTCTGCCGACAGACCTTACATCTGGAATGACCACGAACAAGCCCTAGACGAACACATCGCCAAAATTGCCAGTGATATCGCCAATGGTGGACAGATTGTGCAAGCAGTTAAGGAGCTTTTGTTGACCTGAAACTCCTAAGTCTTAATCTGTTACGAACGGTGATGATTTTTTCTAATTAAATTGGAGAGAATACAATGATCAAACAAAGCATCTACCAAAATGCACGTAAAAAACCTCCTGGCCCACCTGGTTTTCCGATTATTGGTTGCTTTCCACAAATGTCAACAAATCCGCTGCAATTCCTCACCAATGCAGCGCGTGAGTATGGTGGCGTTGTCCATCTGGGGTCAATCGGCCCGCAACAACTTTACTTGATTGCCGATCCCGATTCTATAAAATATGTCCTGCAAGAAAATCCTCAGAACTATACAAAAGGTGAAAATTTCCAGGACATAAAACTAGTAATTGGCGAAGGCTTGGTAATTAGCGAGGGTAACTCATGGCGTTCCCAGCGTCGCCTCATGCAACCATCTTTTCACCGCCAGCAAATCGCCGCGATGGTCAATGACATGACCCAGCTTACCGCCGAGATGGTAGAACGCTGGCAAAAAATTCCACCCGGTGCAACTCTCGATATCTCTGCGGAAATGCTCGTGCTGACACAGAAGATTCTGCTGAAGACGACTTTGAGTATCGATGCTGATCGTGACACCAGCGAACTAATTCAGGCTTGGAATATTATCTACAAGTTCCTTAGCGATCGCTTATGGGCTGTCATCAAGCCGCCTATTAGCTTCCCCACACCAAAAAACCGCCAGTTTACCCAAGCAATCAACACCCTCCGCACAGTTGCTAACAACATTATTCAGCAACGCAAACAAGGCAATCATACTACTCATGACATACTTTCAATGTTCATGAGTACTCAGGATGAATCTGGCAAAGGATTGAGCGATCGGCAATTACATGACCAGATAGTTGGACTCTTCTCGGCTGGATTTGAGACTTCAGCTGTAACACTTGGCTGGATCTGGTACTTGCTTTCCAAATATCCCACCGTGGAACGCGAGTTACAGGCAGAACTGGCTACGGTATTGGCTTGCAGAACCCCTACTTTCGAGGATTTGCCATACCTGAAATATACCAAAATGGTTGTCCAAGAGGCAATGCGACTTTATCCGGGTGCGTGGGTTTATGCCCGCAACAACTTGGGCGATGATTTGATTGGCGGCTATCATATTCCAGCTGGCTCGATGCTTTTGTTCAGTCCCTTTGTCACGCACCGCCTCCCTACTTTTTGGGATAATCCTGAAGGCTTTGATCCTGAACGATTCACACCAGAACGCTCTGTTGATCGTCCCCGTTATGCATACTTTCCTTTCGGCGGCGGCCAACGTCAATGCTTAGGTGACATCTTTGCATTAACAGAAATTCAGTTGATTGTGGCAATGGTGTGTCAACGTTTCCGCCTCAATCTACTGCCTGAACATCCAGTTGAGCCGCAGCCATTGCTAACTCTGCAAACACGCAAAGGCATCCTGATGACATTGCAGCCACGAACGGAACTCGATAACGTCAGTCAGCTAAATACTCAAAAGATATTATTAACACTGAATTCTTCTGAGCAATGACTGTCGAAGTAGACAAAGGTAATGAAGTTAAGTGAGTCTTTTTAGCCATGAATATTGCCCATCATATCGAGCGGGGTTATCAACTATATCCTGACAAAATTGCGCTGATATTTGAAGAGAAATCTTTTACTTACAAACAGCTTAACCAACTAGCAAATCGTCTAGCTAACAGTTTAAGTGGATTAGGAATTAAAAAAGGCGATCGCGTAGTTTTGTTTTTGCCAAATATTCCAGAATTTATCATTTCTTATCTTGGTATTCTCAAAATTGGTGCGGTTGTTGTCTCAGTCAACGTCATGCTGAAAAGCAATGAAGTTAGCTATATTCTCAACGATTGTGCTGCTAAGGCAATCATTACCACAGAGTCACTCGTTGAAAATGTACCAGAGGCAGATTTACCCGAACTGCAACACATTTTGATTGCAGAAGGTAGCGCCAAAAAGGGAATTACTTTAGCAAAACTGATGGAAAGTGCTTCTGGTAATGCAGATGCTATTGAAATAGATCGCCATACTCCTGCTAGCATTGTCTATACGTCGGGAACAACAGGTTTTCCTAAAGGAGCGACCCTTTCTCACGGCAACATAATTTCTAATATGTATTCGCAAAACCGTTGTTGTGGAATGCAATCAGATGACCGATTAGTACTTTACTTACCGTTATTTCATTGCTTTGGTCAAAATGCTATTCTCAATGCAGCATTAAACGTGTGTGCCACAATTATCCTGAAACGTCGATTTGATCTTGAGCAAATACTCAACGCGATCGCAACTCATCAAGTAACAATGTTCTTTGGTGTACCAACGGTATTTATTAATCTGTTAAATAGCGATTTATCTAGTTATAACCTCAATAGCGTGCGTTATTACTTTTCAGCAGCTGCACCGATGCCAATTGAAGTTGCACAAACTTGGCGAGATAAGTATGGAAAAGTCATCAATGAAGGATATGGTTTAACTGAAACATCACCATGTGCATCTTATAATCATGATTTGAAATACAAACTCGGTTCCATTGGCGCTCCCATCGAGAATGTAGAAATGAAGGTTATAGACACTAAGGGTAATCAGGTAGAGCTTGGTGAATTGGGTCAAATAGTAATTAAAGGGCCTAATGTCATGCTTGGTTATTGGAATCGTCCATTTGAAACTGCTGAAGTAATTAAAGATGGTTGGTTCCATACTGGTGACATTGGTCGGGTAGATGAAGACGGTTTTTTTTACATCGTTGACCGTTTGAAAGACATGATTAATATGTCTGGATTTAAGGTATATCCAACTGAAGTAGAAAATGTAATTTATCAACACTCGTCTGTTGCTGAAGTAGCTGTATATGGTGTAAATGATGATTATAAAGGTGAGATAGTTCACGCAAATATTATTTTGAAAGATGGTCACGTTATTAGCGAAGAACAAATCATCAAATTTTGCTCTGAAAGAATGGCAAAATACAAACTTCCCTGTAACATTAATTTTGTAGATTCTCTGCCAAAAAACCCAACTGGTAAAGTTCTAAAACGAGTTTTGCGCCAGCAATCAGGTTCTAAAAGGCTTTTAACAAATAAATCGTAGTTTGAGCTAACTACTCACTTCAAATAAAAGAAAATAGGGGAAACAGGTTTTTGATTTACCCTACATCAAAGAATTTTCCAAAAATACGCAAGTACGTAAAAAGTCAACAGAAAGTAACAAAAATTGGCAATCATGAATATTAAATCCATCAACAAAAGCACTAATTCTTCTCAAGCTTTGGGAACGAAAACTAGCCTCTCACCTAATCAAATCTCATTTGATTCAACTGGATCTTCTATTTTCTCGCCTGCATCACTGAATGAAAAATCTCCAGAGTCAGAATTAGCTCAACCTACAGTTGCAGAGGCTTTAATCGAGATCCTGGAAAATTTGGGAGTTGAGTATGGATTCGGTGTTTCAGGAGGCGGTATCGGGCCATTATGGGCAACATTAAACCGTAGCAGCATCCAATTGCTTCACTTTCGCCATGAATCAGGAGCAGCCTTCGCCGCGACTGAAACTTATTTTGCCAGCGATCGCCCCGTCGTGGTATTCACTACTACAGGCCCTGGGATCACTAACGCTCTGACTGGGCTTTTTGCGGCGCGAGGGGAAGGAGCAAAGGTAATTTTCTTGTCGGCTGCAACCTCAACTGCAAATCGCGGTCGGGGAGCTTGTCAAGAAACTAGCGCCCACACAATGCCCTTCTCAGGAATTTTTACTTCGGGCCCACTATTCAATTACGCAACTATATTAGAGTCTGGAGATCAACTGCCAGAAATTTCTCGCAGACTTGCCCAAGGTTTAGCCCAACCAGGCAGCTTTGTAGCCCATATTAGCGTTCCTACCCCAATCCAGACGACACCATTAAAAGCACAGTTACCTCAGCAAGGCTTTTCTCAATCTGTACCAACAGCTAGTGAAGAAGCGATCGCTAAATCTGTAAAACTATTATCTGAAGAATCCTTTGCCATCTGGGTTGGCTTTGGGGCGCGACACGCCGCCGAGGAAATCCGCCAGTTGGCACAAAAAACTGGGGCGGCGGTAATGACATCACCTCGCGCCAAAGGGATTTTTCCAGAACATCATCCCCAATTTATCGGTGTCACAGGTTTTAGCGGACATTTATCAGTCCTGACATATATGCAAGAGCAACGACCGCAACGCATATTAGTGTTGGGAACGCGCCTTGGTGAACCTACCTCATTTTGGAGTCCGGCGATGATTCCCAGTAATGGATTCATTCATGTTGATATCGATGCGCAAGTTCCAGGAGTAGCTTATCCATCAGTAGAGACTGTTGCTGTCCACTCAGAAATCAAAGCATTCCTCAAAGCGATATTAAAACACTTGCCAAAACGTCTTAATTGGTTTCCTAATTCCTCACTACCCCGTCCTGAAATTTACACCAATGCTCCCCGCAACAATGGTTTAGTGCGCCCCGAAGTTCTGATGGATGCAATTCAAGGGCTGATTATTGAGGGTAGCGATGCCTCAATCTTAGCTGAAGCGGGTAACTCCTTTGCTTGGGCAACTCACTTGTTGCGATTTAAGCAACCAGGTCGTTACCGGATTAGTACTGGTTTTGGCTCTATGGGTCATGCTACCACCGGGGTAGTTGGCACAGCATTAGGGCGAAAAGGTAAAGCCGTTGCAATTGTTGGCGACGGAGCAATGCTGATGAACAACGAAGTCAGCACGGCAGTGAGATTTGAGGTTCCATCTGTCTGGATTATCCTCAACGATGGACGTTACAATATGTGCGCCCAAGGAATGGCATTGCAGGGGTTAAGTGGCCAGGTTCCCATAGATACAGAAATACCGAGTACTGATTTTGCTGCGATCGCTAGAGCTATGGGAGCTGACGGTATCTGTGTTAATATTGAATCAGATTTGGAAGCGGCGCTACAAAAAGCACTTTTATCTACTGTTCCATTCATTGTTGATGTGAAAATTGACCCAACGCGACCCGCACCTATTGGAGGCCGCATTCAAAGTTTGATTAAGCAAGGAGCCATAGAAGCTAAAACGGTTATTGGTCATTAGTCATTGGTCATTAGTCGAATGGCACGCTTGTTAACGCCAAACCCATTACCTATAAGGCTTTTGGGTGTGGGGTGTGGCTGAGTGGGTGTAGTGAAGAAGGAAAATATTTATGTTCATACTCGATATTTTGTTTTCTTAATTTTCCCCGAACCTGCAACCCTACCCCCAACACCCTGCCTACACGAGCTTTCAGCTTTACAAGCGTGCCATTCGGTCATTAGTCATTAGTACCAATGATTAATAACTATATAGCGTTTCCAAATCATACAAGGTATATCATAGCCCCCTCCCCGCAAGCGATGAGGGGGTTGGGGGTGGGGTTCTTTTACCTCACTCAACTGAGAATCGTATCAGTATTTTCCACTTTCATCGTGTAATACCAAAAACAAAATCAAAAGGATATTTGTCATGACAACATTAGAACCAGTAGGTATTCGTGCAGTTTCAGTTAACTTTCCTAGCATCATCCGCACAAACAATTACTACAGAGAGAATTTCCCAAAGATGGTTGCTGAGGCTGAACAAAAAACTCTAGCGAAATTGTTTGTACCCGACCAAGCCACAGTCACCAGTGATGATGATATCTGGTCACAAGAAGTAACACCATATATGTCAGACCCTTTCCGTGGTACTGTGGAACGAAGGGTGTTAGCTCCCGATGAGACTTCGCTCTCACTAGAATATCGCGCCGCCCTCGATGCCCTCGAAGCCGCAAAGCTATCTCCTGAAGACATCGATCTCATGCTCGTTACTTCACTATTTCCAGAGCAAATCACACCTGGTAATGCTGCTTTTCTGGCTGGAAAATTGGGACTACAAGCTGCGGCGTGGAATATAGAATCAACTTGCACTTCAGTATTAGTTTCGCTTCAAACGGCCTGTTCTTTAGTGCAAACGAGACAGTATCAGAATGTGTTAGTAGTCGTCTCAACTACATATTCGCGCTATACTGACGAAAATGATACTTTAGCATTTTTATCAGGCGACGGTGCTGGAGCCTTTGTAGTTGGTAAACTGAAAGCAAACCAAGGTATTCTCGGTACGAAAATTGCCAATACTGCTGCTACCTGCGGTGCTTTCTATAATGAATTCACCACCGATGAACATGGTAACGTCAAAATGTTTATCCGAGGTGGCAAGGGTGCAAGCAAGATGTTTAACGAGACAACAGTGAAGTTTATTCGTCTATGTTGCCACGGTGCGATCGCTGATGCTGGACTCACCTTAGATCAAATCAACTTTTTTGTCTTTAATACACCCAGTGCCTGGTATTCACGAGTTTGCACCCGCGCTCTCGGTATTGAACCAGAGCGTACACTCAACATTAATCCCCTATATGCCAATATTGGGCCAACCTTTCCCGTTGCGAATCTCTACCATGCCGCCCATGCAGGTAAAATTCGTGAAAACGATCTAGTTCTCGTCTACACAATGGGTTCGTCATCTAATGCTGGTGGCTGTGTAATGCGCTGGGGCGATGTCGCGCTAGGCCCTGCTCCTGCTCCATCAGTCAGCTTTTCTCAACAAGAGGATAGAATTCTGATTCGTCAATAGGATTCTTGACTTTTATAGAGACGTGATTAATTGCGTCTCTACACTGCATACATCTAAACAGCAAAATACATACATCTTTGAAAGGAGTTTTGTGATGGAGATTACAGAGTCAACGGCACAAGTCCTGACCAATTCCAACTCCGTGCTGAACGATCCAGCTTTTATCCAGGCTTTTTTATCAGTAGCAGCATTTCCTCAAGATCCTGAGCTTGCATGGTATTTCAAGTTAGAAGAAACAATCAGGCATCTGGATGACATGCAAGCTTCTGACCATGTTGAACAGTTGCAGCTTTATCCTGGGATGGCAGAAATGATTTCGCAACGCTATTTGGGGCCTCAGTATAAATTAGAAGACCTCAATCAAGACTGCGCTCCAGGAACTCTAGGTTATGTCTACTATCATCACATGACTGAAAATGGTATTCCTGCTTATGACTATAGCGCTTATGATTCACCTGATGATTTAAACTATATCAAAATACGCAAAATGCAGACTCACGATATCTGGCACGTCATAACTGGCTATAACACAGAAATTTTGGGAGAATTAGCACTCCAGGGTTTTTGTCATGGTCAAGGCCCAACAGTCTATCAAACCTTGTTGATGACAGCTTTGGTTCTGCACTTTGCAACCATTAACACCAAGAATCTAGGCTTGGCTCTAGAGGCGCTATTTGAAGGCTGGCAACGGGGTCGTGCTGCTCATCCCCTTTGGGCTGTGCGCTGGGAAGAAATGTGGCACAGACCTTTAGAAAGTATTCAGGCAGAGTATAATATACTCCCAGGTCAAGTTTTACAACGCGATCGCCTGCCAAATAATAAAATTTTCAGCCTGAAAGTATAACAATAGCAATCTTAAATGATATGCGAGAAAATACTGAGGCAAAAGTACTTAATTATACAAGCATTACAGCTTTTATTCATTCTCCCATATCATTTAAGACTGCTATATATTGATTGGGACATAACTAAAATGGCTTTGTTGAATAAATTCTCAATTGCTTCTGCTGTCAGCATTGTAGCATTTTTAGCTTTAGGAACGCTTGGTACAAATCCAGCCCAAGCTGCCTTATTGAAATTTAGTTTCGAGGGTGAGGGAGTAAACGGTTACTTTACTTACGATGACAGTGCCATAGGAAGCAGTCCCTTTACACCCAATGCTACAGCATATCCTGATGGAGGATATGATTATAAATTTGACTTTGGGGAGAAGGGGGTTTTTGAAGGAAGTGTTGGTAATCTGATTATTTTTTTAGCTCGTGCTGAAGATGGTATTCCATATCCTGACACTGATGATTTTATTTGGGAAGTACGTGCTTTTCAACGACAACCAGCGTCTGAGTTTGCTTTCGTGAGCTATTTTCATTACCCAGAAGATACATTTGGTGGATCTACCGCTATACGGACAACAGTCCCAAGTACTGCAATTCTTGATGTTTATCCAAATGTAGACCCTTCTTCTTCAAGAGGCAACCTGTTGTATACAGGAACTGTCCGAACTCGGATTGAGAAGGTTCCTGAGCCTACATTCTTGCCTGCATTGTTAGGAGTAGGCGCTTGGTTTTTGTTCCGTCGTCAGCACCGACATATTATTACTGAAGAGAATTAATTATAGTAAACCAACTTAGTATATTTAAGTCTTTTTTAGTACTTTATTAAAGTTAGTTTCAGAAACTAATTGGGCAATCAATGTTTTTTAGAGGTAATAAAAATGGCTTTATTGAATAAATTATCGCTTTCGGCTATTTCAAGTGCAGCAGTGTTACTTGCGTCAGTAACATTAAACATAAATACTGCTGAAGCTGCCCTGTTTAAATTTACTTTCGAGGGCGAGGGAGCAAATGGTTACTTTATCTATAATGATTCAGCTAAGAAGCTAGAACCTCTCGGAGAGAACTTTCCTCTTGCTGAGTATGATGGCTCAGTGGAACAATATTCCATTAATGCAGGGGGTGTTGTTACCGAGGGAACAAAAGGATCGCAGCAAGATATACATGATGAGGCCAGAAATATTGTTTATCTTAGCCGTGCTGGTAATTTAGGCTACGATGGTGGCGTTGATGACTTTATTCTTTACGTTCCTCCGGCTGCCAGTGGGCGGCAATACGGTTTGTCAATTCGCTTTAGTTACCCAGAGGGAACCTTTTCAGATTCTGTTGCCATCCGCACGAGCGTATCTGACACCGCTAGACTCAGAGTTTACCCATACTGGGATTTCCCTAATACGACGGGAGACTACACATTTCAAGGAACTGTTAAAACAAAAATCGAACAGATTCCTGAACCTGCATCAGTGTCTGCATTACTGGGAGTGAGTGCTTGGTTTATTTTCCGTCGTCAGCGCCGACAACTATTATCTGCATAAGATTAGTTCACCGAGCTATTAAAAAATTTAATTTGGCAATCAATCTTTTTTAAAGGTAAGAGAAATGGCTCTATTTGATAAATTCTCACTTCCTGTTATTTCAAGTGCAGCAGCATTCCTCGTATCGATAATATTAAATATAGACACTGCTCAAGCAGCTTTGTATCGATTCAGCTTTGAAGGTGAGAGAGTGAACGGTTACTTTACTTACGATGACACTGCCATAGGAACTCCAGATTCACCGAAGTCTACCCTATATTTTGAAGGGGGATATGATTATAAATTTGATTTGGGGGAGAAGGGAGTTTTTCAAGGAACCGTTGGCAATCCGATTGTTTTTTTACCCCGTCAAGAAGATGGTCTTACATCACCTGATACCGACGATTTTATTTGGGAAGTACGCGCTTCTCAACGGCAGCCAGCGTCTGAGTTTGCTTTGCTGAACTATTTTCATTATCCAAAGGGTACATTTGGGGAATCTACCGCCATCCGAACAACAGTTCCAAGTACTGCAATTCTTGATGTCTATCCAAATGCGGACTTTCCTAATTCAATAGGCAATCTACTGTACACAGGAACTGTCCAAACCCGAATTGAAAGGGTTTTTGAACCTGGATTGTTGCCTGCATTGTTAGGGGTAGGCGCTTACTTTATCTTCTGTCGTCGTCAGCGCCAAGGAAAACTAATTGATATCTAAGACTGACGCTGGTTTAGTTAACTTTTAGCCCAATCTAGATTGCTCCTCTTTCATCACCTTTGGTTAAACTTTCTATTGTTAAACAATCGTTATATCTAAAGAATGAAAGAGGGTTACAAATAGGTTTATTGTTTTTTAACTCTTTAATCTCAATAATCTCTCTAGAATTTTGTCAGAATATATCATCTATACCTGATATATATCGGATCAAAACTATAATAGGCGATCGCACTCTTCAAAGCAGCACATAGCTATTGGTATTAAGAAATAGCAAAAATCAATAAAAATTAGACTAAAAATCTGAAAAAAGTTCCAATTATTTTGGGTTGAAAGAGTAGCTAACTAAAACTTTGTGTTGAGACAAAAATTAAGTCTTTAAGGGTTAAATCAACATGGATAAGTTCACATTGCTTACACATACATACCAACAAAATCACATATCAGCGTCACTTGGAGAATGGCGGGTGCGAGGACTCCGGGGTGCAACTACAGTTAGCCAAAACTCAGCACAAGCGATCGCTGAGGCTGTAGATGAGTTATTGAATGCTTTAGAAGCAAACAATCCTTTAGATCCTGCTGAAATCGTTAGTGTCACCTTTTCAGCAACTCCTGATTTAGATGCAATGTTTCCAGCAGCGGTGGCACGTCAACGTCCGGGTTGGGATCGAGTTCCTCTATTGGATGTCCAGCAAATGCAGGTAAACGGTAGCCTGAAATGCTGTATTCGGGTGCTAATTCACTTTAATACCCCTATGGCTCAAAATGCATTACGCCCGATCTATTTGCGTGGCGCTGCACAGTTACGCCCGGATATAGCGAGATGCAGTTAAGCGTAAGCGTAGACTGTCGCAGACATCGCTATCTCTGAAAAAATAATCATCTATTGAAGAGGTCTTATGCTTCCAGAAAAGCTGAAACAAATTGACCAACAACTCATTGATTCACTAGGTAAAAGAATTGCAGTTTTAGCTGAATCACAATCTATATCTTTAGAAGAACAAATTACTAATTTTGCATTCTCCTTAGTGGAGGCTGGTGTTCCAGAGTCAATGTGGAAAAACCTGGTTACAGGTTGTACCTCTGCTGCTAATGCATTTTCGCCTCCAGCAAATACCAAACCACGACGGGTTACTCTAGTTGGTGGACGCGGTATGATGGGGTACTTTTTTCAGCAGAAATTATCAGCCACCGGCCACTACATCAGTATTCTCGACCAGGGGGACTGGGAACAAGCAGAATCACTACTAAAAAAAGCAGATTTAGTTTTAGTTTGTGTTCCTATTGAATATACAATAGATGTGATACATAAACTTGCTAAATACCTCTCTCCAACTACTGCTTTAGCTGATATTGCTAGTATTAAAACTCCAATATTACAGACTATGCTTGAGCAGCATAGTGGGCCTGTAATGAGCTTACATCCAATGTTTGACCCAGGGATAAAATCCTTCTTGTGCCAAAAGGTGGTAGTCTGTTCTGGTCGTGGAGACGATGCATTTCAATGGCTTTTGGATTTAATTGAACATGATGGTGGTAAACTGATTGTGTCAACACCAGAAGAACACGATGAAATGATGATTGCTGTTCAAGCAATCCGTAATTTTACAACGTTTAGTCTTGGTGTTTTCCTAGCAGAACAAAACATTGACATCCATCGTAGCTTAGATTTTTCTAGCCCAATTTTTCGTCTAGAAATGGACATAGTTGGCCGCTTGTTCAGTCAGTCTGCACCTCTGGTAGTAGATATTATGCTTGCGACATCAGAGCGTCGAGAAGCTATTGGGCAGCTAGCGATCGCTTATAATCGGTTGGCGCAATTAGTTATTCAAAACGATCGAGATAGTTTAATTCAGGAGTTCAAAGCAACCCATAGCTTTTTGGCAGAAGAAATGCACTCTGCTGTAGAAGAAAGTACTTATGTAATTGACTCCTTGAGTACACTCTTAGCAGCTAAAGATGTCGAACAAAAACAACTATGTTTTAGTAAACATACGATGCCTTCTGTACGAGAGGCTTCTCTTTCAGAGACGCTAACGCGAACGCCAACGGCGGGCGTAGCGATCGCTAATCAACCTATAGCACCACGAGCCGAGGTTCTTTCTCATGGAAGAACTATTGAATCCAAAGGGTAGAGCGCATTCGCGCAGCATCTCGTAAGAGTTGGACACAAAGAAATCAGAGTTTCAAAGAGTTCTTGCGTAAGTCCAATTCCTTGTAGACTCAATGCTAATTTTTACAACCAAAATCAAAAATGTTAACTAGAAAGCAATTTTTAACGATGAGTGCAGGTTTAGGAGCCGGAGTTCTGCTCCCCGAACTACTTAAAGGAAAGAGAACCTATGCAGCCTCGCCCTCACTTTCAAAATTTACCGAGTCTCTGCCCATTTCATACCCAATTTCACCGCCTAGTACCTTAGATATTGCACCAGGTACACACTCGTTCCATAGCAGCTTAGGATCTTCTACCACCTGGGGTTACGGCGGATTGTCTTATCTTGGCCCCACTTTCGAGGTAGCAAGGGGAACGCCCGTTAGGATTCAGGCATTCAATAAACTTGGCACTCATCCATTAGCTGGGTCAGTAGATACAAACTTGCATGGTGTCAATGCATCCGACATAACTAATCCCCGAACAATTATACACTTACACGGCAGCAATACCGAACCTGAGAGCGACGGTTATCCAGAAGATACATATCTGCCTGGACAGAGCAATGTGTACAACTACAACAACAATCAAGAGGCAGGAACACTCTGGTATCATGACCATTCCCTTGGCATGACCGCTTTGAACCTCCAAGCCGGTTTAGCTGGAATGTATCTGATTAGGGATGATGACGATCCCATTGGTGGCAATGGCCCCCTTGGTATCCCTGCTGGAGCGCCTTATGAAATACCGTTGGTGCTGCAAGATCATTCCTTCGATTCCAATGGTTCGATGTCCTTTCCAGCGACATGGAAAACTGAGTTTTACGCTGATGTTGCTGTCGTCAACGGCAAGGCTTGGCCAAACCTCAATGTTGACCGAACTTTGTACCGCTTCCGCATCGTCAACGCCTCAAACTCCCGATTCTTCAGATTAAAGCTGTCGTCAAATCAGCAACTAATTCAAATTGGCAGTGACGGAGGATTCCTAAACGCTCCAGTATATTTGTCTAAGCTACTGCTAGGGCCTGGTGAACGAGCAGACGTACTCATCGATTTTTCTCAAAGCCTGCCAGGAGACAAGATTGTATTGCAAAACGACGCTGCTGCACCGTATCCCAAAGGTTTAGCTACGGTAATTGCTCAGGGTTTCTTTAAAATGCCAGAAGTTATGCAGTTTACAGTGAATCAGGGTGCTGCCGTTCCTAAAGCTATTCCCACAAGGCTGCGAGTAAACAATCCATTAATCACAAAAATTGCTACGAAACCAGTCAAAGAGCGCAACCTGGTTCTAATAGATATTTTGGACTCTAATTTTAAAGTCTTAGCCATGATACTCAACGCCGTTTACTGGCATGAGGCAGCCAACCACCCAGAATTGAGAGAGCAACCACAAGTAGACACAGTAGAGCAGTGGAACTTTATCAATCTTCAGCCATTTGCTCACACAATGCATTTGCATCTAGTACCATTTCAAATCCTCAACCGTCAATCAATCAATGATACTGCGTATTCAGCAGCATACAGGGCTACTGGGCCGCGTAAAGTACTCATGCACAACGCACCTGGTGGGGATACAGTCCCATACGGTTATCCACCACTCGACCCTACTCCCTATTTAAAAGGTTCAGCAAAACCGCCAGCAGCGAACGAGGCTGGTTGGAAAGATACTGTAGTAGTCAATCCGTTTGAGGTGGTTCGTGTGATAGTTCCTTTTGGTGCTAAAGCCGCAGCAAATTTACCTTTTGGCAATTCATTCACTGGACGATTTGTGTGGCACTGCCACATGCTGAATCACGAGGATAACGACATGATGCTACCTTTTGACGTTCTACCGTAGCTTCGTATGTGTTGAGAAGAGAATCAAAGATGGGGTTCTTTAAGAATAAGTCATTAACCAAAGACGATCTTAATAGTGATTTGAAATAAAAAGAAAAATAGAATGAATTTTGACAAAAAACTTGCAGTTACTTTTACTGGTACGATCTGTTTTCTAACGGCTATGATGCCTCCTGTTTCGGCTGCCATGTTTAATTTTTACTACTCTGGTACAAGTGTACTGAACCCAAATGACAATGTTATAGCCAGTGGAACATTAACAACTAGCCCTTACCATTCCGCCACAAATAGTTATGAGATTATAGATATTACAGGCACTAGAAATAGCGATCCAATAGAATCTTTATTACCTCCAGGTTCATTTCTTGACAATGACAATCTCTTACTAGTTGATTCTCCAGCATTGAGTGAATTTGGATTTGCTTTCACCGCAGGAAAAGTGTCATATAATGTTTTTAACACTTATGACTATTTAGAAGTTGGATATCAAGGTTCCTATACAGGTTATCCCCTCAGTTCTTTTTCTATAACACCTATACCTGAGTCTTCTTTAATGTTGGGAATACTAAGTGTAACTGTTTTAGTAGCTATCAACAAAATAAACGGTAGGCTCAGTCTTAAAAAACTCAATCATTCCAATGGAGGCATTGCTAATTAACAGATATTTTTAAAAGTTGATCGCCGGGATTTTAATTACTTTTAGATTCCCTCTAACCTCCTATCAAAGCTTACGGACTACACACAAATAATTTAATTACCCCAAATCCCGTTTTTAGTTGCACGTCAAGGCTAAAACAGTGTATTAGAAAAAAGCAGAACGCATTAATTTATCTCAATTTTATCAAAAATCTATTACAACATTTTAGCCTTGTCAGCCTAATTCATAATAGGGATTTTAGGTAATTACAATTGTTATTCGCAAATCTCTCAGAATACTTTTTAGTCGTCGTTGATACTCTAGTTCACCTGAGTTTGATATAAAAAATTAGCTTGAAAATCTTGTCTGATAAGCTTTCAGACCAAATGATATAGCTGACTTTTCCCGTTAAGTCTTGAAAAGCTTGCTCACAAAGGATTTAGGAAAC